>JBCCEX010000017.1:0-13733 GCA_039030035.1 Myxococcota bacterium | reverse complement strand
CGTTGACCAGCCAAGGCTGCCCCCGCGTCAGCTCAAACACACGCGGGCATACATCTGCCGCAAACTGTTGCCCCGTCTCTTGCGTATGTTGTCCATAAAGAGTTTCAATATCGTGCAGCGAAAAATCCCCCAACCGCAGCGATTTGGAATGAATATTAAACGGGCTGCCCCCCTTTACCAGATACTCTCCTTCATCACCCAGCTGCATGCGGTAGTCACGCAGGTGACGCAATCCACACAAAACCACACTGTTGGGAAACCGAATGGGACGTTTTGGATAACCCAAGCGCAGTTGTCGCAACACCGAAATCAGCGACAACCCCACCAGCGAATCGATTTCATCAAACAGCAGCACCAGCGGCTTGGGATTGTGCAAACACCAACCGCGCAGCAGCGACCCCAGTGCACTCAACGCCTTGTCTTGCTCCAAAATAGTCCGCCAGTTCTCCTCAACCCAGCTGTCTTGCAGCTGATCTTGCGCTTCGAGCGCCAGCTCTCTAAAAATCGCTGTCATGGCTGCTGTAATATCGTTGCGAGCCGCCTGCCCAGCCTCCAAATTGACGTAGACACAGCGGTAGGTTCCCTCACGGTTGAGGTGATCGCGCAGCGCCTCTAAGCAGGTGGTTTTGCCGGTTTGGCGGGGGGCGTGCAGCAAAAAGTATTTCTCTTGATCAATTAAATGCAAAACTTTGGATAGATCCCAACGCAACAATGGGTTTAATGCATAGTGCCTTGCCAAATTGAGCGGTCCAGCTGTGTTAAAAAAGCGTTTCATGCTTTGACTATAACATAGGTAAGATGACGAGCGGATTTGCTGCAACACTAACCAACCGACTGTCGACTAAACGATTGTCGGTGGCTGGGTGCTGTTAGCAACATGCTTGTTCGTGTACCCACTGCACCAGCCGTTTGACACTCTCTTGTGCTGTAGCAGGTAGCACACCATGGCCTAAATTAAAAATATAGCCTGCGCGTGTATGCTGTGTAGCTTGCTGCAATACAGCGCTTGCCTCTTGCTGTATGCGGCTCCAAGGGGCCAGCAGCACCACCGGATCAAGGTTGCCCTGTATGGCGCATTTGCTGGGCAAACGCCGACGCGCATCGGCTAGATCTAGGCGCCAATCAACACCAAATACATCACAAGGCAGCTGCGCAAACAGCGGCAGCAGTGAGGCGCTGCCTGTGCTAAAATAGATCAAAGGCAGCTGTGGCAACGCCTGTTTGACCCTGCTGCAGATTGTTGCCAGATACGGCAACACATGCTGCTCATACAGTTGAGGCGACAAACAGCCAACCCAGCTATCAAACAGCTGCAACGCATCGGCACCAGCTTGCGCTTGTAGCAGCAAATATTGCGTGATCTGCTGCGACAGCAGCTGCATGAGCTGCCGCCACAAATCGGGCCGCTGCAGCAGCAAACTTTTGGTCTGCAGCTGCTGTCGACTGCCGCCACCCTCAATGGCATAGCTGGCCAGCGTAAACGGCGCACCGCTAAACCCAATGAGCGGCAAACCGCCCAAATTGTTAAGCTCCGATTTAGCCAGCGTAATCGCCTGCAACGTACCACCAATACTCTCTTGCAGCGGCCGGCACTGTAGTGCGGTAATCTGCTTTTCGTGTTGTAATGTAGGGCTGAGTTGTGGCCCCTTGCCCTCAACAAAATTGACCTGCAAGCCAATGCTGCCCAGCAACGGTAAAATATCGGCAAATACAATGGCCGCATCTAGCTCAAACGCACGAATGGGCTGTAGTGTTACCTCACAAGCCAGCTCAGGCGTATGCACCATCTGCAAAAATGGGTAGCGCTGTCGCAAATCACGATAGCAGCGCATATAGCGCCCTGCCTGGCGCATGAGCCAAACAGGTATGCGGCTGGGTGTTTGCCCACGACAGGCTTGCAAAAAAGGGCTATTGTGCTCAGTCATCTCTCTAGGATCACCGGGTAGATTCTCTTGTTACCCATCTATTGTGCCAGCTTGTCTGCTTCGTGTGCAATCCAAACCGCTTGACGATCCGCCACGATCATATTGCATCGGTATCTTGAATATTGGTAATACCTAGATTTTGTCTGCATGAGGTAGAATATTTCTAAGACAGACACCCTCTTTGGCGCGCCAGCTGTTCGAGGGCTTGCCGCTTGCTACGGCTGTTGGTTTTTTTGCGCTGTGGCAGCGGTGTTGTAGCTATATGATATTGCGGGCTCGATAGCATGCGGGCTTGGTAGAGTGCAAGCGCCAGTGCATCGGCGGCATCGGCAGCAGGAGGGGTTTGTAGCTGCAGCAAAGAGGCGACCATGTGAGACATTTGCCGTTTGCTGGCGCGCCCTGATCCGGTTAGGTGCTGTTTCAGGCAGGTGGGCCTGACTCCAATCACATCGATGTTGTGTGCTGCCAAAATAGTGAGCACAGCACCGCGGGCCTGGCCCAACAGCAAAGCAGAGCGTGGGCTTTTGCTCACAAATACCTCTTCGACTACTGCGATTTGGGGCTTGTGTGTTTGCAAAACAGTGGTAAGACGCTGTAGCAGTTGGGCAATGCGTTTGGGCAGGGGTTGCGATGTATCTAGCCGTAACACTCCGTGCTGTACATGAATACCATGGGGTGTATGTGTGGCGCTGTCTACCACACCAAACCCAACACAGCGGCTGCCGGGGTCAATGCCTATAACGCGCATGGTTTGTAAATCTGTTTGCTAAAACAAGAGGGTAACAAGGGTCGGTATGCTGCAGCTGCGTGCAAGAGCTTCATGCTAATAGCTCCTCGGCCTCGTCGTCGTTCCAGGTGGCGTTGCTGTGTACCTGCTGCACATCGTCTAGGTCTTCTAGTTCGTTGAGGAGAATGAGCAGCTGTTTGAGGGGTTCGCCCTGTAGTTGGATTTCGTTTTGTGCCACGCGAGCCAGTTGAGCCAGTTTGGGGGTGAAGCCGGCCTTTTCGTAAGTTTGTAGCACCGTGTGAAACTGCTGCGTGGGGCAGGTGACAACAAACTCTTCGTCTTGGGCGCGCACATCGTCTATGCCTGCCTCTAGGCCTATGTGCAGGAGTTGATCTTCTAGATCGGGCTGTTGCGGCGATGCGGCAAACAGGAGTTGACCCTCTTGGCGAAACTCAAACTGCACACAGCCACTTTGGCCTAGCTGGCCGTTGTTTTTGTTAAATGCGACGCGCACATCGCTAATGGTGCGATTGCGGTTGTCTGTGAGGCACTCAACCACAACAGCAACACCGGCTGGGCCGTAGCCTTCGTATAGCAGCTCTTCGTATTGAGCTCCCTGCTTGGGATCGCTGCCGCGGCTAATGGCACGGGCGATGTTGTCTTTTGGCATGTTGGCGCGCTGCGCCTCAAGTACAGCTTTGCGTAGGCGGGGGTTGGCTGCAGCATCGGGGCCACCTAGTCGGGTTGCTACGGTCATTTCACGCACCAGTTTGGTCCACAGCTTGGAGCGCCGTGCGTCTGCATGCCCTTTTTTGTGCTTGATCTTCGACCATTTATTGTGTCCTGCCATCTCTCTTGCCTATTTCTCTTGGGGTTGTACCGATGTTGTTGCAGCAATGCCTAGGCGTTCATGTACCTGCTGCATTTTGCTTTGCGCCAAACGGCTGGCCTGCTGTTGCCCTTTGCGTAAAATAGCATCGAGCGTGGCTTTGTCTGCCATCACCTCATGGTAGCGAGCCTGAATCGGCTGCAGGGTCTGCATCACAGCGTCAAACACACCGCGCTTCAGGTGGCCATAGCCCTGGCCAGCAAACAGTTGCTGCAGCTGCTGTTTGCTGCAGTGGGTGAGTGCTTGGTAAATGGTGAGCAAATTGGCCACACCGGCAGAGGGGTTGGGCCACTGTAGCTGGCTGTGGGAGTCGGTAACTGCCGCAAAAATCGCCTTGCGAATGGTTTTTTCATCGTCAAGCAGACCAATGGCATGGCTCTTTTTTGTTTGCGCCGTGCTCTTGCTCATTTTGCAGGTGGGGTCGTCTAGCCCCATAATGCGTGCACCCACCTGGCCAATAATCGCCTCGGGAATGCGAAAGGTATCACCAAACAGATGGTTAAATCGCCCAGCAATATCGCAGGCAAGCTCCACATGTTGCTTTTGATCTTCGCCCACAGGCACCCGATGGGTATCGTATAGCAAAATATCAGACGCCATCAACACCGGATAGTTGAGCAAACCAGCACCGATACCACCCGTTTGCGCCGATTTACTTTTGTATTGCGTCATGCGCGATAGCCACCCCAGCGGTGTCACGCAGTTGAGAATCCAGGCCAGCTGACTATGCTGGGGCACATGCGACTGTACAAAGAGTGTGCTCTTGTCGGGATCGATGCCGCAGGCAATGTACAAAGCAGCCACCTGCCGCACTTTGTCGAGGCGCTCTTGTGGCGACATGCTTTGGGGCAGCGTGAGTGTGTGCAGGTCAACCACGCAAAACAGGCAGTGGCTCTCATGCTGCAGCTTTTGCCACTGCTGCAGCGCACCTACATAGTTGCCAATGGTTAGGTTGCCGCTAGGCTGTACACCCGAAAAAGAGCGTTGAGTTTGTGTTGCCATCTTCTTTAGTTTGGTCTTGTTTGCGCCTGCTGGCAAGAGTTGTGGCCTATTATCGAGTTGCTATTGTGGCAAGCAACTCACATGAGCCATGACAAGATCTGCCATGTTTTTTTAAGATGTGTGTGCGAAACAATCCATATTATGTTAATTTAGCTATTGATTGCATATACACGGCAAGCTATAGCTTGTTAAATAAGAACGACATGACACAGCACACAGCATCTCTTGCACCGGCAGACACCAGCGGCACCCGTTTATCTTGCGAGGATTTTCCTGTACAGCTAACTGCAACAGCGATTCGCATGGCGCAAGCAGCACTGCAAGAGACACAGGGCGAAGATGGATCGTTTTTTCGCATTAGCATTCGCGGCGGTGGCTGTGCGGGGTTTCAGTATGGACTCAACTTTGACGATATGATCGACGACACCGATTTGTGGATGCAGCAAGATGGCTTAACAGTGGTCATGGATCTATTTAGCAGTTGCCATTTGCGTGGCGCCACCATTGATTATACCGATTCGTTGCAAGAGGGGAGTGGTTTTCGTTTTGATCATCCGGGGGCGCGTCGCACATGTGGCTGTGGCTCTAGC
The DNA here is from genome assembly GCA_039030035.1 of Myxococcota bacterium. Taxonomy (GTDB): domain Bacteria; phylum Myxococcota; class UBA727; order UBA727; family JABDBI01; genus JBCCEX01. Next base: position 8,600 of record JBCCEX010000017.1, on the reverse strand, counting down.
TTTGGTGTGTAGTGTCTACGCTTACTGTTAGTCAGTTGGTTGCTGAACTCAAACAGGTGATTGAGGCGCGCTTTATCCGCGTATGTGTCACCGGTGAAATCAGCTCTTTTCGTGCTTGGCGCTCGGGGCATTGGTATTTTGACCTCAAAGATGAGCAGGCTATGTTGCCCTGTGTCTGGTTTCAGGCGCAGCAGCGATCAGGGGGCGTGCAACCTCCTGCCGATGGCACAGCGGTTGTGCTACATGGGCGTATCTGTATTTATGCGCCACAAGGCCGCATGCAGCTGGTTGTTGATAGTTTGCAGGTGGCTGGGCAAGGGGCGTTGGCTGCGGCCTTTGAGAGGCTCAAGCTGCAGCTGCAGCAAGAGGGACTCTTTGATGCACAGCACAAAAAGCCGCTGCCCCTGTTTGCGCGCAAGGTGGGCATTGTGACCTCCAAGCAGGGGGCAGCGTTGCAAGATATGTTGCGTATTTTGCGCACACGCATGCCCGGGGTGCATGTGTTGCTGGCGCCAAGTCGGGTGCAGGGTGAGGGGGCCCACCTAGAAATCGCTATGGCAATTGAGTCTCTCGATCAGCTAGGGCAGTGTGATGTTATTATTGTTGGCCGAGGCGGCGGATCGCTTGAGGATCTCTGGTGTTTTAACGAACAGGAGGTGGTACGAGCTGTGTATGCTTGCCGTACACCCATTGTGAGCGCTGTTGGCCACGAAACCGATTTTACCTTAACCGATTTTGCCGCCGATGAGCGCTGCGCCACACCCACGCACGCTGCACAAACCGTGGTGCCCGATTGTGCGCAGCTACAGCAGCAATTGCATACACATGCACGGCAGCTGCAGCGCTGCATGCAAGCACGGTTGCATGAAACGCAGCTGCGTTTGCAGCAGGCACAACAACGCCTGGCTGACCCGCGCTTAATCATCGCCCCCTTTGCACAACGGCTCGATCTGTTGGCCATGCGGCACGAAAAGCAGGCCAGGGCCTTGGCGCTAACGCTGCAACAGCATCAACAACAGCTGTCGCAGCAGCAGCGAACACTGCACACAAACCAGCAACAGCGCATGCAGCAGGCCCATCATCGTGTTGATCTGTATGCTGCAGCGCTACAAAATCTATCGCCGCAGCAGGTGCTTCAGCGCGGCTATGGCATTGTACAGCAAACCGATCCAAGCACGGGTACAACCACCGTTGTATCGCATTGTCGCCAGGTTGACATCGGGCAACAGCTGCAAGTACATCTGCACGATGGCGCCTTGCAAGTATCTGTAACAAACAAAGAGGAGACAGCATGATAGCACCACAAAACAGAGCAAAGCAGCCAACAACCCAACCACAACAGCCCCCCTTTGAAACCCTGCTGTCGCAACTAGAGACCCTGCTCAAACAGCTAGAGCAAGGCGATATTCCGCTAGAAAAAAGCCTGCACATGTATGAACAGGGCGCTAAATTGCTGCAGCAGGCACAGCAGCGGCTACAGGCCATGCAGACCAAACTAGAAGAGATCACACAAGAGGGTGAAATACAGCCCCTCACAGAAGATAGCTGAGACTTTTATGCTGTACGCGCCTTGTCCGAAGCAACAGCGACAGCAAATAGCGCACCCATCAACTATCGCAACGCCTTAGCAAGATTCAAGATTACTGATTTCTCCCAGAAGCTTGTTGTGAGATAATAAGTGGCGTTTATCGCAAACTAGGAGAATAACCATGCCAACCAATATGCCGCACGACACCCTTTTTAGACAGATGATGCGTTTCAGCTCGTTTCAGCAAGCATTTGCCCAGCGCCACGTGCCCAAGCAGATCCAACATGTCGTCGATCTCAAACAGCTGCAGCAGGTGCCCGCCCATTTTTGCCAAGCGCACAAATCGGTGATTCCAGATTGCGTGCTATCCGCCCCCTTCAAGCAAGGCCCGGGCCGATTTTATCTGCTCACAGAGCAAGAGACCAATCCGCGCCCAGCGGTGATTGTGCGGCTGATGCTGGCCAAATTGCGCATTATCGAATTTGATTTGTGCCATGCGCAAGGAGAATCGGTGCCGCCGCTGGTGTGGAGCCTGCTGCTTTGCACCGGCCCCAATCGCTATAAAGGGCGCCTCGACCTCTTTGAGGGGCTGCATGCCTCTGTAAAGCCCCTGGTCAAAGAGTCTCTTGTTGCGTTGCCACAGGTTTATCATGTCAAAGATACCGCCGATGTCACCCACAGCTGCGTACCAGAGCTCGATGCAACCGAGCTGCTAATGAAACATATTCGCGACCCGCACTTCGAGAGGGTTTTGCAGCGTTTTGAACCGTTGTTGGGCGCTGTAATGGCCAAGCGGCATGGCCCCGTTATGCTCAATGCGCTGTTGAACTATGTGATCGCCCATGGAAAAATAGGCGATACATATGATAAAATAGAAGAAAAGGGTGTTTTGCGCGGCAAACTGGAGGAGATTTATATGACTATTGCACAGGCATTACAACGAAAAGGCGAACAGCTCGGTCTGCAAAAAGGCGAACAGCTCGGTCTGCAAAAGGGCGAACGGCTCGGTTTGCAAAAGGGCCGTGAAGAGGGCAAAATTCTGGGCTTTGAAGAGGGGCGCCTGCAAATTGCACAAAACATGCTGCGTGCTGGAATCGAACCTAAAACGGTTGCAACAACCACCGGTTTGTCTCTTAAGCGTATAACAGCCCTATCCAAAGCCAAATAGTCCGTGTCTACGGCTGTGCATACCGAGCTGCTTGAGAATCTGTATTGATCCAATCTGTATTTTACGTTGCACAAGACCCACCGGTGCCTTGACTGCAACAGTGTGTTAGACTAGCTCATTATATGAGTTAAAAATGCAAATGAACCGCGCTTGGCGCACCCAGTTGATTACAGTCGGGTTGGCTGTTTTTTCGATGTTTTTTGGAGCAGGTAACCTCATGTACGCTCTGGATCTAGGGCGTAAGTACCAAAATCAAACTCCGTTGGCGTTGGTTGGGTTTTTGCTAACTGCTGTCTGCCTGCCGGTTGTTGGGGTTTGGAGCATCTGCCTGTTTAATGGCAACTACCATGCCTTTTTCGCCCGTGCAGGTAAATACACAGGCGGTTTTATGACTGCACTCACGCTGGCTGTGTTGGGGCCCTTTGTAGCAATGCCGCGCATTGTTGGGCTATCTTATGTCATGCTGCAGCCCTATGTGGGTGTGTCGCTGTTTGGATTTACCCTCGCGTTTTTGTTGTTGACATTTGCCTGCTGTGTTACCGAAAGCCGCATTTTAGATCTGTTGGGTAGATGGATCAGCCCGGCGTTGATGATCAGCTTGGCAATCCTGTTTGTTGCTGCCTGGTGCCACCCCAGCGAGATTGGGCAGTCGTACATGTCGCCGCTGCATGTGGTAAAAAGTAGCGCTGTATCGGGTTACAGCACGCTGGATTTTTTGGTTGCCACCTATTTTGGTTCTGTGGTGGTGGCTCTGTTGTGCAAAAACAGCCCGCAAGCAGCAGACCAGCCCCAGCAAAACAGCCGGTTGGCACTGTACTGCAGCAGCCTCGGTTTAGCTTTGCTAGCTCTTGTATACGTTGGGCTAGCATGGGTTGGTGCCAAAACAGCCAGCCCTGTTGGTTTATCCAACGAAGGGGAGCTGCTCACCGATCTATCGCGGCAGCTACTTGGCCACTGGGGCGGCTTATTGATGGCTGCTGTGGTGGTACTGGCCTGCCTGTCTACCATAATTGCGTTGGCCAACGTGCTGGCTGAGTATCTCAAACAGGAGCTTTTTGCTGGCCGCTTGCGCTACGATGTATCGTTGGTGATTGTGCTGCTGCTCACAGCGACCGTGTCCAATTTGGGCCTTGCATCGATTTTGGAGCTATCTGTTCCGATTTTAGAGATCATCTACCCAGGTATTATTGCACTGACCGTGATGAATATTTTGCATAAAACATCTGGCTTCAAAACCGTTAACCCCGTTGTGATTACAGTTTTTTTGCTCTCTATCTACCTGCAACAAGAGCGACTGCAGCTGTTTGGCCAGGCCATTAAAGCTCTATTTACCAGATAACAGATGAACGCCATGCATCGACAACTCCTTATGCAGGTACTCACAACCGGCTTTGCTGTCTTCTCCATGTTTTTTGGTGCAGGTAATCTTATTTTTTCGGTCAATTTAGGTCGAATGTTTCAGAGCCAAACCCCCCTGGCACTGGTTGGATTTTTGCTCACCGGCGTCTGTCTACCCCTATTGGGTATTGTCAGCATCACTCTGTTTGGCGGTGATTGTCGTGCTTGGTTTGCCCGCGCCGGCCGTCGCACAGGGGCTATTTTGTATGTGACCATCTTGCTGCTCATTGGGCCATTGGTGCCCATGCCACGCATTGTGGCACTGGCCTACACCATGCTGGTGGAGTATCTGCCCAACCACACTACACAGCCGCTCTTTGCCCTGCTGTTTTTAACTGTCACGCTGCTTTGTGCCATCACCCAAAAGCGGGTTATTGAGCTGCTGGGCAAGTGGATCAGTCCACTCTTGCTTATCTGCCTGGCGCTTTTGGTTGCAGCGGCACTCACCATACCTGCTGTTGTGCACCCATCACACCTGCCTGCTGCTGTGGTGCTACATCGCAACTTGATTTATGGTTACAACACCACAGATTTCATCACGTCGATTTACTTTGGCGCCATTATCATCGCTATTTTGCGCAAAAACACCCCCGCACAAGCTCCCAACAGCCAGGTGCACCGCCTCTGTTTGCTGGGTAGCAGCCTGGGGTTGCTGCTGCAGGGGCTGGTTTATGTCGGTTTGGCTATTGTGGGAGCTCGCCTCACCAACCCCCACAACGCGCTGAATGAAGGACAGGTGCTGGCTGTTGTATCGCGCCACGCCTTGGGCCACTGGGGTGGCTTGCTCATGGGTATGATTGTTACCCTGGCCTGCCTATCAACCCTTATTGCCTTGGCAGTGCTGTTGGCCGATCAACTAACCAACCATGCGTTTGGCGGTAAGGTAAAATACCGCACCTGCCTGTTGGCAACGCTTATCATCACCGGTCTTATAGCCAATTTAGGCCTATCGTCGATTATTAAGCTATCAGAGCCGCTGTTGCGCTTTGTTCATCCGGCAATTATCGCACTGGCCATTGTCAATATTTTGCATAAAACAGTCGGATTTCGGCCCGCGCGATCGATTGTGTGGATCTGTCTTGTTGCCTCTGTATGGCTACAGCGCGAATCGCTCATGGAGTTTTGCCAATCGATTTATGAGCTGTTTGCACTGTAAAAAGCGATAATCAACTTGCAAAATTGCAAAAAAACCTTATATTATAAATATCTTTATTTGCGTCGCTCAGAGGGTGTTGTCGACAGCGCAATCGAACAGCATCAACAGCTATGATAGGTGCAAATCCTATTTTTGGCCCTGCTGCTGCAACTGCACCAAAGCTGCCTCAACGATATCTCGCCAAACGGGGGCAGCTACCACCCCACCGTACGATGCGTCGCGTGGCTCATCGACAGTGACAACAGCAACAATCTGCGAGCAGTTTGGGCTAGCAAAGCAGCCACTGGCTGAGGCCATGCCGACAAAAGAGGAGCGGTTGCGTTTTTTGTTGTATCGACCTGTTTGTGAATCGACCTTTTCGGCTGTTCCGGTTTTGCCGGCGACCCAAGCGGTGGCAATCGCTGCATTTTTGCCAGAGCCTTGCTGGGTAACAGCATGCATGATGCGGGCTATTTGCTTTGCTGCTGTTGGCTGCAGCACCCGTTTGTGCACGCGAGGGTAGTTTGATGGGTGTTGCCAGTGCATGGGGTGCTGTGCAGTGGCGGTCGATTGTGCCGTAGCGCTGGCTGGGCTGCCAATGGCCTGCAGCAGTTGTGGTTGCACCCACACACCGCCGCTGGCCACCACAGCCACAGCCTGCAGCAATTGTAGCGACGTGGCTGTAAAACCATATCCCATACCGACATTGGCAAAGCGGGCCTGCCCCCAGCGACTGGGCGGGTCGATGCGGCCGGCAGACTCTTCAATCAGCCCCAAACCGCTGCGTTGGCCAAAGCCAAAGCGCCGCATGGCTGCAAACAACCGCTCTTTGCCCAGCATTTGGGCAATATGAATGGTGCCGGTGTTGATCGATTTAACAAAAATTTCCTGCACCGAGGCCCACTGGCGCTTGGCGATATCGTGAATCACAAATTTGCCGGTGCGATACCCCTTTTTGCCACAAAAAATGCGCTGCTGCGGGGTGACAACACCGGCATCTAAAGCGGCTGCCAGCGGCACAAACTTAAACACCGAGCCCAGCTCAACTGCATCAAATAGCGGCCGATTGCGGCAGGCTGGATTGTGCGGTGCTGGCGCATTGGGGTTGCAGCTAGGCACACTGGCCATACTCAAAATACGCCCACTTGGCACATGCATCACAATAGCCCAGGCTGCATGTGCCTGATGTTGCTGCACAGCTTGGGTCAGGGCTTGCTGTGTGGCGTACTGCAGCGATGCATCTAGCGTCAGCTGAATATCCCAACCCTGCAGCTGCCATGCGGCCGGTATGCCAGCGGTTTGCACAGGGTTGCCCACAGCATCCACCACAAAGGTGAACCGCTGCCGATGCGTCTGCAGCAGCGCGTTAAAAGCCAATTCAACACCCGCAGTTCCCTGCTCTTTCTCTTGCGACACACTGCCTAGCAACTGCCCCGCCAACACATGTTGCGGGTAGAAGCGTCGGTGGCTGCGTCTATCGCCAATACCGGGTAGCTGCAGCTGGCGAATCTGATGCAGCTGCTGCTGTGTGAGCATATGAGCCAGCCAGACAAAAGGGCGTGGTTGGGTGAGTTTGCTGTATAGCTGCTCAGCAGGCCGCTGCAGTAGGCCAGACAGCACTTCAGCAACCGCACGCGGCTGCTGCAGCTTTGCAGGATGCGCATACAGCGACCACACAGGGGCAGTCATAGCCAACAAACGCCCCTGTTGATCGTAAATGCTGCCGCGAAACCCCTGTGTTGTGTGAGATCGCTGTGTTTGTCGGTGCGACAGCTGCAGCAGTGCCTGCCCACGCGACAGCTGCAGCACATAGGCTTTGACCCATGCCAGCCCGAGCAAAGCACACAGCAGTAAGCCCAAACAGATCAGTTTCCAGCGCATCTGTTTGCTTTCCGGGGCAATGACACCTCACAACGGCTGTCTAGTCAAAAAGGTGCAGGGCAGATGTTATAGCCCCTGCATGTATCATGTATGCATGTCTAGGCTGTAGCATAGCAGCGGTTCATCTCTTTTTTTTGTGTTTTTGCCCCTTTTTCGCAGTAGGCTGTTTGGCTTCGGGCGGTGGCCAAGGATACTTTTCGTTATAGGCATGCACCAACTGTTTGGTAACATTGAGAGCTGGGCCAGCAGAAAAGAGAACCTCTTCGTACAAAATAGGCAGTCCAAGTGATTTTTCTAGAGTTTGTTTAACAGGCTCCATTTTTGCTTTGAGAATCATAGAAAATTTCTCTTGCATTTTGGCAATTTGCTCCTGATATTCATGCTTCATTTTTTGTGCTGCAATCGCCTCTTGCTGAAACGCTGTAGCCTCTTTTTGAAATTCAACCTGCTGCTGTTGTAGCGCTTGGGGTGTCATCATGCCAGCCTGCTGCTGCAGATCGGTTCGCTTTTTAAGCAGGTCTTGCTCCTTTTTCTTGAGGCTTTCATCACGATTTCTGAGCTGTTTCTCTAGCTGCCCCCTCTTCTCTTTAAGCTCTTCCATACGAAATTTGCCTTCTAGTGTCTGCTCCAACAACTTACCGCTTACATAAGCCACCTGTGGCTGCTGCAGCTGTTGCTGCAATCGCTCAATCTCCTTACCTTGCAGCTGCAGCCGCTGCTGCAAAGCCTGCAACTGCTCCTGCAGCGAGGTTTTGGCAAAACTGGGCATACACATACTTAACACCACAACAACACAAAATAGACTCGCACGGCGATTGATTGTCATCTTTATCTCTCCCTTCTAAACACAAAATAGGCCCTTCCAACTACTGAGCATACCACACTGTAGACAGCACAAACAGGCAGAGTCTTGTTCAATGTGAAATGAGCCCTCAAAAAATTCGACACGCACAGCAGTGAGCGCAGGCTATTTAGCTTTAGATAGGGCTACTATCCGTTTAAGAGACAAACCGGTGGTTTGTGCAACCGTTTTAGGTTCGATTCCAGCACGTAGCATGTTCTGTGCAATTTGTAAGCGCCCTTCTTCAAAGCCCAGAATTTTGCCCTTTTCAAGCCCTTTTTCAAGCCCCTCTTCGCGGCCTTCCGCGCGGCCCTTTTGGTGTAATGCCTGTGCAATGGTCATGTAGATCTCCTGCAGTTTACCGTGCAAAATCCCCTTCTCTTCCATTTTATCATATGTATCGCCTACTTTTCTATGCGTGATCACATAGCTCAATAGCGCATTGAGCATGACAAAGCCGTGCTGCCTACCCATGACTGCACCTAGTAGCGGCTCGAAACGCTTTCCCCTACTGCTGTGCAGAGAAACCGGCAATCTGTTTGCGGTTGCCGACTACAACAAGAACATCGCCTGCGCGCAAAACGGTTTCTTGTGCGGGAATGCCTTGCCACTGTTGCTGGCGGTGTAGGCCGATGACAACGAGTTGGTG
>JBCCEX010000016.1:0-13978 GCA_039030035.1 Myxococcota bacterium | reverse complement strand
CCAAACAGCCCAAGGCAACGCACAAACAGGTAACAAAGGCAAACAGATAGGCATGCATGCTGGCGATGGTATGCTGCTGCCAATGTCTCAACCACATCGCTAGGCCAACGAGCCCCACCAGCGAACAAGGCACCGATGCATAGCGCCATTTGCTGTGGCTATCTAGCTGCAGATCCCATCTGCTCAATGCGGCTGCATGCTGCGCTGTTGCAGCACAAACGTGTGCATCGCTCATGGCTTTGACTCAAGTTGCAAACCGCTTTGTCTCGCGGCTTTGGGCTGTTGCGCTCTCTTTGGCATTTGGGTTGCTTGGTTGGCTTGGCTGATTTGGTTGGCTTGGCTTAACTGTAGCGCCTGCACATAAGCAGCAATGGCCCAGCGATCTGCGGCTGATATCTGATAGCTGTATGCCGGCATGGTGCGAATGCCGTTGCTGATGACATCAAATAGATGCCCCAGCGGTAACGAGCGCATGTAGTCACTATGAAAAGTGGGCGGTGGAATGGTTAAACGTCTGCCTACCATGCCTTTGCCTCCCCCTGCGTGATCATGACAAATTGCACAAGAGATATCGTAGCGCTCTTGGCCGCGCCGCAAAAAGGGTTCATCGATGAGCAGCTTGGCTGGAAAGGTATCGGCCGGTTTGCCGTTGACCATACCTTTATAAAAATGCTCATCCTCGTGTAGCTGACCACGCGCCACAGTGCCAGCAGGAGGGTGACGCATATTGCGACCGTCGGCAAACCAGTGGTTGGAGCCATACGGCTTATACTTCGGCTGGCTGTCCATGTTGAGATTGGGATGAACAGGCGGCTTGCTGCTGGGCCAGCCACGGCACCCCGAGCAGCCGGGCATCGCAGCAAAAGCAGCGTAGGCCAACACAACAGCCAGCGTACCTAAGAGGTTTGTTCTTGCCAAATGATCTCCGTATGTAGAGCTTGTGTCTGCTGCAGCTGCTGCTGCACACGCTGCGCATCAAACTGCGGATCGGTTGCCGCTACCAGCAGGCAAAAGCGGTTGTTTGTAACAGCAGTAAACGCTTTGCTGGCAAACAGAGGATGGTGCCAGCGCGGTAGCTTGTTGAGTGCAAACATACCAAACACAGCCGTTAATGCGCTCGACAAAATTATCATCTCAAACACAATGGGCACGTAAGCAGGAACGCTCCACAGCGGCTTACCGCCAATGTTGAGCGGATAGTTGCTGCCTGTTACCCACAACATAAACCCCAGCATGCCCACCCCGCCCAATAAGCCGGCTGCCAGCACAAACCAAGGCAACACACTGCTAGGCAGCCCCAACGCTTTGTCTAGCGCATGAATCGGAAACGGCGTATGGGCATCAAGCCGTACATACCCCTGCTGCCGCATGTGCACGCACGCACGCAGCAGCGTTTTGGGGCAGCTATACTGCGCCAACACACCACACATCTGCCGGTTTTGCTGCATGCTCACAGGCGCTCCTTCATAGCTTCTTTACTTTACAATCTTACAACAACATTTGGCAAACCCAACAGAATCTTGAGAATAATAACGCAAAAAACGCAGAAAATGCAGAACCTTTGTGTGCCCTATGCGAAGCAAAATCCGCTGCAATATCACATACCAATTTCCCAAAGAAAATTCTCTTTGTCATTTCTTGTGCAACTGCAGCAAAGCGATAAAAAAAGCAATTTGCAGAACAGTGTGGTTTTTTCTCTTTGTTGATCTGTTTAATAAGATTGGTAGTGCAGCTGTGTAAACTCGATACAAAACCGAGCGAGGCTGTGTTGACAATGCTTCTGCTTATCCGCTAGCATTTATCTAATCGGTGCAAAAAACTGTACCAGATTATGGATATGTAAGGTTAAGGAGGCTAAAGCGAGATGAAGATGACAAAGGGAAAATTAGGGTTGGCATATGGTCTATTTTTGCTGCTTGCAACTCAAGTTTTTGCAGCTGCTACAAACGATAAATCGGGTCAAGAGGCTACGCAAGCACAGCCGGCAGCAACACATGCGGCAACCGCTACACAGCAGCAAAAATCCGACGCGCTTGCTGTGGATGAACGTGTACAGGTCAGCAAAGGGGTGGCTACGCGAGATCTGGTTTTAACGTTGATAGGGCTGCTGGGCTTTGTTGGTTTCATGTCCTTTTTATTGCAACGCCCTAAAAATTTAGACAAGTATGACAGAATATATGCCAAACTGCGTGAGGAGCACGACAAACGCAAAGCTCAAGAAAAAGCGGCTTAGCTTGTAAATTGATGGATAACGCAAAATAGGCAAGATATCCAAATATCCAAAATAGGGGGGAATGTTTCAACCGCCTTGGTTGTTGTAGCTAACAGAGGGTACAGCAGCAGGCAAAACCATGAAAATTCTCGTTGCAATGAAGCGGGTCGCCGATTACGAATCTCCTGCTCAGATTGAAGCTGGCGGTCAGGCTCTTGCCTGGGATGGCCCCTTTGTTATCAACCCCTTTGACGCCATTGCTGTTGAAGAGGCGGTACAGATCAAAGAGAGGCAGCAAGATGTTGAGGTGGTGGTTGTGGCTGTTGGTGTTGCCGAGGCACAACAGCAGCTACGCAGCAGCTTGGCCATGGGGGCGGATCGCGCTATTTTGGTGCAGGCTACGCCGCCGTGGGATGCCTTGGCGATCTCTGCGTTGCTGCATGCTGTAGTAAAGCAGGAGCAGCCCGATATGCTGCTATTGGGTAAACAGGCATCGGACACAGATGGGCACCAAATTGCCGAAATGTTGGCAGAACGCATGCAGGTGGGCCAGGCTACGCAAGCCAGCAAAATTGAGCTGTCGGGCAGCAAGGCGCGTGTCACCCGCGAGGCTGATGGTGGGCTGCAGACTATTGATGTTGATTTTCCTTGTGTGATAACAGCCGATTTACGTCTCAACGAACCACGATTTGCGCCACTGCCGGCGATTATGCAGGCCAAAAACAAACCGCTGCAGATTTTAGAGGCTGCTGCATTGGGCTGGAGTGGTCAAACAGCCTGCACTTGCCAACAGCTGCAGCTGCTAGAAAAAAAGAAAAAGGGGCAGCGTGTGGCCGATGTGGCTACATTGCTGCAGCAACTTAAACAAGAAGCGAAGGTGCTTTAATATGGCAAAACATCTTATTGTGGTACCGGCACAAACGGGCAAGCTCGATGCACAAATCCCCCGCTTGCTGCAGGCGGCAGCTACTATTAAAGGGCAGCTGCATGGTTTGGTACTGGGTGATGATGGCAGCAGCGACACCGCCCATGCGTTGGCCAGCTATGTGCAGCAGGTATATATGGCGCAACACAAGAGGCTGCAACACCACCTGGCACAACCATGTGCCAAAGTGATTGCCGATGTGGCCAAGCAGATAGAGGCTTCGCATGTATGGTCTGTTGGCAGTGTGTGGGGCAGCGAGACACTGCCGCGTGTAGCGGTGCGGCTGCAAGCCGGCATGGTGTCAAACGCACATCAGGTGGTTGATGAGCAGACCTTCTGCCGCAATGTTTGGGCCGGCAGCGTGCAACAAACGCTGCAGATCAACACAGCCATCAAAGTCATTACAGTACGCGCCTCAGCTTTTGCGCCAGCCAAACCGCTTAGCAAAGCTGGCGCTGTGCAGCGCTGCCCTGTTGATGCCCAACCATGCGGCATGCACTTTGTGCAGTTTGAGCCGGTCAAATCGGAGCGTCCCGAACTCACCCAGGCGCGGGTTGTGGTCTCTGGCGGGCGTGGTGTTGGCAGCAAAGAGGGCTTCGCCCAACTCATTGAGCCGCTAGCCGATGCATTGGGTGCTGCCATAGGAGCCAGCCGCGTGGTATGCGACGCCGGCTGGGTGCCCAGCGATTGGCAGGTGGGGCAAACCGGCAAAATTGTCGCTCCCGATCTATACATTGCCGTTGGCATTTCAGGAGCTATTCAGCACCTGGCTGGTATTCGCAATGCCAAAGTCGTGGTTGCCATCAATACCGACGATCAGGCCCCTATTTTTGATGCTGCCGATTACAGCCTGGTGGCCGACGCCAAGCAGGTTGTACCCGAACTCATTGCGGCCCTCAAGAGCGAATAGCCCCATTTTGCGCCATTGATTTGGGCTAAATTCGTATCGTAGCTATGTAAGAAAGTGCAACGCCTGTCTCATAGCTGCTGTTGCGGCGCATGGGCTTGTTTGTGCAGCAAATTCTTGCTACGATAGGCTTTGTAAATACAGGAGGCTATTCTCATGAGACCAACATATCGCCCGAGTCGTCGTAAAAGAGCAAACAAGCACGGTTTTCGCAAAAGAATGTCAACAGCGGCCGGTAGCAAAATACTGAGTGCTCGACGTGCCAAGGGTCGGCATCGCATCGTACCAGGAACCTACAAAAAGTAATGGCTGCGTGGTTTCAACCATGGCCCTTGGTGTATTGCACAGCTTAAAACGCCCCCATCATTCTCAACCAAAGCAGCCTCTTCATACTGCTGCTGCGGCTGTACCACAACGCCGTTTTGATTGCATTGGTCGCTTGCGCAAGCGGTTTGAATTTGTCTGTGTGCAGCGTCGTGGCTTGCGTTGTTGTACCGCATCGTTGATATTTATCGCCAAAAAATGCCGCAACTGTGAGCAGGGGCGTGTTGGGTTTACCACACCCAAAAAAATCGGGCCGGCGCATGTGCGAAACCGTATCAAACGCCGCTTGCGCCATTTGGCTAGCTACTATCAAGAGACATTTGTCGGTTACGATGTGGTGATTTTAGCACTGCCCCAGGCGGTGCAACGCTCATTCGTACAACTGCATCAAGATTTTCAACGAGCTTTACAGCTCATGCTGCTACGGCGGCAGCGACAAACAGCCCAAAAAGGCCAACGGAGAAGAGTATGAGTGCATTGCAAGATTACGAGTGTGTTGTTGGTTTAGAGTGCCATGTGCAGCTATGTACCGATACCAAGCTGTTTTCGGCAGCGCCCAACCGCTATGCTGCCCCCCCCAATACACTGCTGCAGCAGGTAGATGCCGGCCTGCCCGGTAGCCTACCTGTGTTAAACAGCCGTGTTGTCGATTTTGCCATTCGCCTTGGCTTGGCGCTGCAGTGTGATATTCAACACACCAGTGAGTTTGCTCGCAAGCACTATTTTTATCCCGATCTGCCCAAAGGGTATCAAATTAGCCAGCACGAGCACCCTATCTGTCGCAATGGCCGGCTACCGCTAACACAAGCAGATGGCAGCATCAAACATGTGCTGCTGGAGCGCATTCACATTGAGGAAGATGCCGGCAAAAATACCCATCCGCAAGATAGCTACTACAGCTATGTCGACTACAACCGCGCCGGTGCAGCTTTGCTTGAGGTTGTAACCAAACCACAACTGTACTCAGCACAAGAGGCCATGCAGGCGGTGAAATCGCTGCGTGCTATTGTTATGTACCTAAATATCTGCGACGGCAACATGCAAGAGGGCTCGCTGCGTGCCGATGTGAATGTCTCTGTTCGCAAAAAAGGCAGCCACAACATGGGCACCCGCACCGAGATCAAAAATCTCAACTCGATTCGCTTTATGGGCCAAGCCATTACCTATGAATCGCGTCGCCAGGTGCTGCAGCTGCAAGAGGGCAAGCCGATTGAGCATGAAACCCGTGCGTGGGACGACAACCGCAAAGAGACCCGCGCACTGCGCAGCAAAGAGCAGCAACACGACTACCGCTACTTTCCCGAGCCCGATCTACCCGTGCTGCAGCTACAACCGCAGCAGCTACAGCGCGTGCAGCAAAACATGCCCGAGCTGCCCGAGCAGAAAAAACAGCGGCTACAAACACTGGGTTTAAGCGCCTACGATGCACAACTGCTGATTGCCGACAAAGCCCTGGTCGACTACTTTGAGCAGGCGCTGCGCAGCCACAACAACCCCAAAGCCCTGGCCAACTGGATTCTCAACGAGCTGCTACGTGTTACCAAGCAGCACAGCACTGCCGATACCGAAACCCACGTTGGCTTCACCCCACCGCTGTCGGCCGAACAGCTGGCACAGCTGGTCAAACTGCTCGACAACAAAACCATTACCACACCCATTGCCAAACAGCTGCTTGAGGAGCTGCTCAAGCAGCCCCACCTTACCCCGCAGCAAATTGTGCAACAAAAAGGTTGGCAGGTACAGCGAGACAGCGGCCAGCTGCAGCAGATCATTCAGCAGGTGCTGCAAGACTGCCCCGCCGAGCTCGACAAATACCTTGCCGGCAAAACCCGCGTGTTTGGCCACATGATGGGCCAGGTGATGCAGCGCAGCAAAGGGCAAGCAGACCCGCAACAAGCACGCGACTGCCTGCAGGCTGCGTTGGATCAGTTAAAGAAGAGTTAAGCGCAGTTTGTCGCTCGTCGCTCGCTAAAGCCCCCACACCGTAATCGCCTGGCCATGGGCAGCCTGTTCTTGTTTGACCCAGATACGCTCATCCCAGCTTTTGCCAGCACGGCGGTCAAACACCAGCAAATGCCCTTCGGGCGTATGAAACCGATCCATATAACCAGCTGTTTGCTCTAGAGCTTTGGTTATGACGCTGTCGGCCCCATCGTTGCGGTGAATCAATTTGAGTTCCAGCACAACAATCTGCTTGCGCTGCGCACGCTGCAACGTGACATCTTTGTCACCCAGCGGCCAGGTCACCACCAAATCGGTGCGGCCGCTGCCGGCTGCTTGTTCACGCTGAATACTGCCCTTGCTGTTGATTGTGCGTTGCAAAAAAGCCTGCAGCAGCAGTTGCGGGCCGGCCTCTTTGTATTGAAATTGATCGAGCCAGCTGTCGGAGTGTTCGCGAAAAAAGCGTTGAAAGGCTGATAAGAGTTCGTTCATATCCAATGGCTGACCCGCCGGGGCATCGACACAACGCTCCATTTCTAGCCACTTCTCCCAACCACTGGCCAAAGTTCTAGGAATGACCTCGCGATAGATAGGGTTGGCAATGCCGAGGATGCCTTGTTGATTTTTACGAATGAGACCCAAGTCTGTGACATATTCAAAATCTTCGGCCGTGGGACGCAAATTTTGCCCGCTCACAATAGAGGCAATCACCCGATGCACGCGTGGTTGCTTGAGCTTAGCCATAAGCTGATCCAAATGGGTCTCGCGCCGCTGAATCAGCTTTTCTTTGGCCACGTCAATATCATCTACCGTGATCATCTTGCTGCGATCACACCCGGCCGCATCTTCAAAGCAGACCTCATAGGCCAAAGCGTTGACCAGCCAGGGCTGCCCCTGCGTCAGCTCAAACACACGCGGGCATACATCTGCCGCAAACTGCTGACCCGTCTCTTGCGTGTGTTGCCCATAGAGGGTTTCAATATCGTGCAGCGAAAAATCCCCCAGCCGCAGCGATTTGGAATGAATATTAAATGGGCTGCCACCCTTTACCAAATACTCCCCCTCATCACCCAGCTGCATGCGGTAGTCGCGCAAATGGCGCAACCCGCACAGCACCACACTGTTAGGAAACCGATTGGGACGTTTTGGATAACCTAAGCGTAGCTGTCGCAACACCGAAATCAGCGATAATCCCACCAGCGAGTCGATTTCATCAAACAGCAGCACCAGTGGCTTGGGGTTGTGCAAACACCAGCCACGCAGCAGCGACCCCAATGCACTCAACGCCTTGTCTTGCTCCAAAATGGTCCGCCAGTTCTTCTCGACCCAGCTGTCTTGCAGCTGATCTTGCGCTTCGAGCGCCAGCTCTCTAAAAATTGCCGTCATGGCTGCTGTAATATCGTTACGAGCGGCCTGGCCGGCCTCCAAATTGACATAGACACAGCGGTAGGTTCCCTCGCTGTTGAGGTGATCGCGCAGCGCTTCTAAGCAGGTGGTTTTGCCGGTTTGGCGGGGGGCATGCAGCAAAAAATATTTCTCTTGATCGATTAAATGCAGAACTTTAGATAGATCCCAACGCGACAATGGGTTTAATGCATAATGCTTTGCCAAATTGAGCGGCCCAGCCGTGTTAAAAAAGTGCCCCATGATTTTGACTATACCACGCCCCCCCCACCAAACCCAAAAGCATGCTCGCAGATATGAGCGGTCAACCCACTGGCCCATAACTTGTTCACGCTGCATCGAGCTCATGCGACTGCCTGCAAGCTGCGCTGGATCAGCTACAGAAAAATCGACAAACCTAAGCAGCGCGCAGCACTAAATCTGCAGCAGATTACCCCGTTTGAGATTGCGCGCCAGCACCGGCAAAAATTAAGGATTTATTTTTTGTATATAAATAGCAGTTATCAAACCGCTTAAGCGAAATGAGCGGAATGAGCCGCTTTTTTAAACTGACGCGTTACCAGCAAGCAAATAGAGGTGATTACAACTGCCGATGTCAGACACCAAGCACAGGTTGCCCCAATCACAAAAGGCTCCAAAAAGGTGAGGTAGATTGAAAACAGCACACCACCAACAGATGTCAGCCATACAAACCAATTGGCTGCCCGAGCAAGTAGCCCTTGCTTGGCTACTTTTGCACAGATCCATGCCCATAAAATAGCTACATAGGCCAACACGCCCAGATAGGCCACCGGCACACCTAACAGCTTGGCATATTCGCTCTGCTGTACCGCTGCACAATTGCCCACCGGTCCACATACGACACTGTTGTGAGAGGCCTCTACATAGGCTAAGTACAAGGCAACAGCCAAACCCAGTAAACTCAGTAGTGCGACAGCCGGGCGCAGCTGTATTGCCGCAACCGTAGCCGGCTGCTGCATGAGAGGGCGCCAAAACCGACAAAAAACCGATGTAACATAAAAAAAAGAGAGCAGCATACTCAGCAAAATAGCAATCGACAACCCATTGCCAAGCGGATCAGAAGCAACCTTCTCCCATACCGTTGGTTCATCAATGCCTCCTACGTCAGGCAGCTGTTTGAGTAGCTTGTCATCAAGGCCCTCAAATGCAGGCCAAGCTAAACCAGCTGCTCGATACTGCTGCAGCAGTTGCGGATACTGCTGGGCAATCTCATCGGTGCCCACCAATACTTGATTGCCTACCAGCATGGTGGGCACACCCTGCCGCTGCGGCTTAAGCTTAAAATGGTTACTCATTGCCTGATACAGCGACTGGCCTGGTTCAGCCCATACATTTACAGCCTTAACCTGCACACTCTTACCATCAACCAAAGAGGGGAGCAGTTTTGTAATAATGTGGTGGCAATGGCCGCAACCAGGCGCATAGAAAATCAACGCGCGCACAGCCGTTTTATCTGCGACAGCACTGCCCTGCGATAAACCCGCTGCAGCTGAACTATGCTGCGATAGCAGCCCACTACACCCCGCCAGCAACAGCGCTACCAGCGCAACAAAAAGGTGAGCTACTCGCCGCATGTTCATCTTCCTATAGATTAAGCCATAACAGGAATAACATGCAAGAGGCAGCCTGTATTAGCTCAAATGCACAGTGTGCTTTGAGAATCTATCATCATTTGACCAACTTATTTTTATCGTAGTCATCGTGAATGTGGCCAACAATCTCCTGTAGCACATCTTCGAGTGTAATAATACCAACCGTGGCGCCGGCCTTATTGACCACAATGGCTAGGTGTGCTTTGCCTTGCTGAAACTCACGCAGCAAAGCGCCCATTTTCATCTTTTCGGGCACAAACAGAGCGGGTCGAAGATGGTCTGCTAAATGAAAAGATGCCTTGCTGTTGGCTAAAACGCGAATGAGATCCTTGCTGTAAAACACGCCGACAATATGGTTGAGATCGTTGCTGTATACAGGGCTACGGGAGTGGCCATACTGTTGAATAATCCGAATGACAACGGGCAAACTTGCCTCTTTGTCGAGGCACTGTACCTGTGTTCGAGGAACCATGGCATCTTGTACTAAGGTTGCGCGAAACTGCACAACGTTGTCTAATATTTTGCCCTCTTTACCGCGCAATACCCCCTCTTTGTGGCCCAGCCGGATAAGAAAATCGATATCTTCTTGTGTAGCAACAGGTTGCTTAGCAGATGGGTCAGAACCAGAAAGTTTGACCAATAAACTGGCACAAGTGTTGAGGATATGAATAACAGGAAAGGTTATGAAATACATGGGGATTAAAATAGACATACACAAGGCAGCGATGCGCTCTGCGTTGTTTTTGGCAAAAATTTTTGGTGTAATCTCACCCACCAATAACAGCGCTAGTGTTGTCATGCCGGTGGCGATACCAATGGCATAACTGCCAAAAACTTTTTGTGCAAATACAGTAGCCAGCACAGCACCGAGTGTGTTGAAGAGGTTATTGCATACGAGAATTGTTGTGAGTACGTAGTTGGGTTTTTTGAGCCAAAAATGCAACGCGCTCGACATTTTGCGCTTCTCCTCAAGCATTTGATGAATCTTTGCATGAGGCAGAGAGACGAGAGCTGTTTCAGAGGCGGAGAAAAAACCCGATATCAGCAGACACAGACCGAGAGCAAGTAGAAGGTTTATATCCATATTTTACGCTCTATTGTTGACAAACTAAAAAGCTAAAAAGCTGAAAAATTGATCGTTGCATGCTTGAGAGATAGGTTTATGGCAGCAGCCCCCATTGCGACAAGCCTGTACGCAGCCGCTGAATCTGTTGCTCATTGGGGGGATACAGCGGCAAGCGTAGGGTTAATTGTGCTTTGTTCATAAGATGCAGTGCAGCCTTAACACCCATAGGATTGGTTTGTCGAAACAGCAGCTGCGCCAGCTTGGTAATGCGGTGGGCAAGTTGCCGCGCTTGTTCGATCTCTTGGTTGCACCATGCTTGCCACAACTGCACCATATCGGCAGCAGCAACATTGGCCACCACACTGATCACCCCATGACCGCCCAAAGCGAGCAGTGGCAAAATAAAATGATCCTCGCCACTTAACACCACCATGTCGGGCCTTATGAGGGCAAGATCATGCACCAAACATTGCAAACGCGCGGCTTGGGCATTGGCATCTTTAATACCCACCATGTGCGGGCAGGTTTTGGCTAGGCGCACAAGCGTATCGATGTCGATATTAACACCTGCTCGCGCCGGAACATTGTAGGCCAAAAACGGTGTGTCGCAACTAGATGCAACACAGCAAAAGTGGCGATATAGCCCCTCTTGCGACGGTTTGTTGTACCAAGGCACCGTTTGCAGTGTAGCATAGGCACCAGCCTGCCCCATGTGTTGCTGCAGTCGCTGCGCCTGCTGTGTGTCGTTGTGCCCTGCCCCGGCAATAACCGGCACACGGCCGTTAGCATATTGCAAGCATACCTCAAGCAGCTGCAGCCGCTCTTTGAGACTAAGTGCCGATGCTTCGCCCGTACTGCCACACACAACCAGGCCCTGCACCCCCTGCTCAATTTGCCACTGCACCAGATCTGCAAAGGCCGGCAAATCTAGCTGACCGTTTTGGTCAAAAGGTGTGACCAGAGCGGTCCAGATACCCGACGGCAATGTATGATGATCCGAAGAGGTTGTTGTATGAGACATCCGCTATAACTCCATCATACTGCTCATTTCAGTCGTACAGAAAGCACAATTTGACGCGAGTCAAGAAAATCAAGACTCTTCTTGCTGTGAGATAGCATATCGAACCAGCTCTTTCAACACCTTATTGCGACGCACAGTACCTAAGATCTGCTTGATATCCTCATAGATAGTGGTATCGATCAGCAACCGACCAATCGAACCATCACCTGCTTTGACACTCGCAATAATATCGCGCAGATCACGTGCTGCCTCAGCAAGGGAGGGGGTAAACTCATCGCCTGTTTGATTGTACAGGAGGCTATGCACAAGCCCCGGCTTGGTGCGCACATCGGCCAGAACTTCGTTTGCCTGATGCAGCAGGTTGCGCGTTGCTAACAAAATCTCTTTACCATCTTGCGCTAAATGGTGCATGAACTGTCGATAAGCTAGACCCTCCTGTTTGCCATAAAAGAGCTGATGGATAAGCCCCTCTCCTTTTTCTGCCTTACGCAAGAGATTGCGTATGGAGAGGATCGATTGCGCGATGGCTTTGTCAGCTCCTTGTGCAATCAGCTCATCCATAAACTTTTGCAGCTGTCTGGCGGTCTGCTTGGAGTGGCTCAACAGCTCCTGCCCTTCGTCAAAAGCCCCACCGAGATCCCAAGGAGGTTCTGATCGAATCATGTCGCCATTGCGCACCGGTGCATCTTTGGGTGAGCCAATGCTGATGTTGATGTTTTTTTCTCCCAATAAGCCTCTGCTGCTGATACGGGCAATAGAATCTTGGCGAATCCACGACAACATTTTTTTGGAGACATGCATCACAACGGTCACCTGATCCAGGTTCGACTCCTCTTGGTTCCAGTTAGGAAACGCAATGTGGCGTACATGACCAACCACAACCCCACCCAACAGCACCTCGGCGCCAATGGCCAGGTTGGCCACATTATCGAAACGGGTCTGCAGTGTAACCGTTGGTTCAAACAAATTACGCTTTTGACCAATAAGAAACAGCATTGCGACAAAAACAGCAACGCCAAACAGAACAAAGAGGCCCAGTTGCAGATTAGATGCCTCGCTTTTGTGTCTGGGATTGTTACTCTCCATAGCCATAGTCTATCATGAACTGCCTGTTTTACCGTTATCTAGTTTAAAAAAAGCTTGTGTCTCTTTGTCGGAGCTGTTGCGTAGCTGCTGCAGGGTACCGCTATTGCGTACTTGACCATCTCCCATGAGGGCAACGCGATCGGCGATTGTTTCGGCGGTAGGCATATCGTGTGTCACAACAATGCTGGCACGATGGTTTGGGGTTTGTCGCAAAGAGAGAATCAAGTTGGCAATTCTTTGTGTATTGGCTGGATCTAAACCAGCCGTAGGTTCATCAAACAGCACCACTTCAGGCTCTGTAACAATGGCGCGCGCCAAGCCAACCCGTTTTTTCATGCCATCAGATAGCTGTGGTGGCATTTTGTGCACCGCATCGGCCAGGTCAACCCACTGCAACTTTTCAAGAACTTTGCTGTGCAGCTGCTCATCGGTGAGTGAAAACTGCTCGCGCAAAGGATAGGCAACGTTGTCAAATACACAAAGAGAGTCAAACAAAGCAGCGCCCTGAAACACCATAGCAATGCGGCGACGAATCGGCAAAAACTGCGCATCGTGCGTCAAGTCGGTCAAATTGATGCCATCAAATACAATTTGACCACAGTCGGGTTGAATTAGGCCGATGAGCATCTTAAGAGCCACTGTTTTACCAAAACCGGATGGCCCAATCATACAGAGGGTCTCCCCCTCAAACACATTTAAGTTGAGCTGCCGATAAACCGACTGCTGCCCAAAAGATTTACAAACGTCACGGTAGCAAATGAGAGGAGACGGTGACGACAAGAGAGGCCCTCTTTTTATGACACGCCATCAGCTATTTGCCAGCGAGCCACCTGCCGATGCATCTGCATAACAATCAACCCGCAGCGTTCAGTTTTTGTGTTTGCTTACTTTGCTCACGCAGGTCGACCAATGAGGCCTGCAACACCTCTTTAAGGTCACGGTCAAACCGTAGCTTGCCTGCCGCCACCTCACGCAACGCAACAACCTGCTCGTTGTTTTTGTGGCTCTCTACCAATGGCCGACTGCCACGCATCAGTTGGCGCGACCGTGTTGCCGCTAGCAATACCAATGCAAAGCGATTATCAACCTTTCTCAAACAGTCTTCTACAGTAACACGAGCCATATTATTCTCCCCTTTATCTGCTTTCTATGCTAGCACACAATCTAGCTGTGTGGCAATGTCGCATGCATGGTGTAGCAGGGCTGACGCATGAAAAAAAGCATAGAAAGGTATCTTCAGGTGCTTACTCTACTAGCTAGAGGTACGGTGTTACGTGGTAGGAAGGTGTCTATGCGGGCGTTAAAAGAGGAGTGATTGAGTTAGCGGCCGCCGACAATCCTATGTTCAAGCTTGGCTAACAGTTGTGTGATGCGTTGTTTGGATAGGTGCGTACTCTTGCGGATCTGCTCCAAGGCTAAGCCCTCTTTGAGCATACCCATGGCGGCTGTTTCTAGTCCTTCTTGTAGCCCCTCTTTTTT
>JBCCEX010000015.1:0-14000 GCA_039030035.1 Myxococcota bacterium | reverse complement strand
GGCGTAGTCACCTTCGAGCTCGAAGCGGTACTTGTGCTGTTGGAAGTTGCTCGACGTGACTTGGGCCTTCTTGTCCTTGCTGCTGCGACGGACGTTCTCTTCGACAGGAGCACCGGTCGTTATAAAGATCTAGCTTCGATCTGCCCTCATGCTCCAAAAAAACCCGTATACCAGATTTTCCTGTTTTTTCTGCTGTTGGAGAGATTGCTTGAATCACCTTACCAATTCTGGACTCCTCTTGCCAATCTGTTAATGCCAAATCAACAAAGTTTTTGAGCTCTGTTGCTATTTTTAACTTTAAAAATTCAGACAGCAGCTGCTGTTGTAGAAACTTGCTATCTGTAGCGTATTCAAAAGCCCTCTCAACCCGCCGCAGGAGCGTGTTAAAACAGCCCTCTTTATCCAAATGCTGCAGTTGAAAATCAATCCATTGCTCATCTGGCGACAGTGTGTGATCATTCTGCTGTTGCATCTGCACAGCAGCAGATAAAGTCTGCGACAGCAACAACAAGCCCAATATAATTCTTGATCGTAACATCTAACCCTCCTTTGACTAAAATGGATCTTAACCGATCTAAATAGCAATATAACAGACACTCTAACAAAAACACAACTTCAATGATATCTCACCCATTGAAAACAGCCCTCATTTAACAAACAGCCTAGGCTTTCAAAGCCTCTGCGCCGCCGATAATTTCAAGCAACTCCCTGGTAATAGATGCTTGGCGGGCACGGTTGTATTGCAGTGTAAGAGAACCAATCATATCTTGTGCGTTTTGTGTTGCGCTGTCCATGGCGCGCATGCGAGCAGCATGTTGGGCGGCGTCGGAGTGCAGGGCAGCATACAACAGCTGTGATGAAACATAGCGATCAAGCAGTGCATACAGCAGCTGTAACGGTTGTGGTTCGCAGAGAGGATCTGTCCATGGTTGCGCCACTGCAGGTAGATGATCGGGCTGGATAGGCAGCAGCGGCTCTACCACGGGCAATTGTGACATGATACTATGAAATTGTGTGTAGACTAGTTGCACCTCATCGACAGTAGCTGCACAAAAATCATGACGTAGCTGCTGTGCAAGCCGTTGTGCCCACACGGCATCTAAATTTGTGGCTGGGCAGTGGTCGACAATGTCTGAACCATCGCGCATAAGTGCTTCATAACCCTTTTTGCCACAGGTAAACACAGTCACCTGTTTGCCCTGCTGTTTGAGCTTTTCTGACAGATGTTGCGCCTGGCGAATGAGATTGCTATTAAAGCCACCACATAAACCTCGCTGTGAGGTAAACACCAGCAAACGTACACGACACACATTGCGCTTGCGCATTAGAGGGGGTAGCGGTAACTGTTCTGATTGCGCCCACAAGACAAATTGCGCTACCAGCTGTTGCAGTATCTGGGCAAAGGGTTTGCCGCAAACAAGTTCATGCTGCGCATGTCTAAACTTAGAGGTAGCCACCATCTTCATGGCTCGGGTAATCTTTTGTGTGCCCTCAACGCTGCGAATACGCTTACGAATAGCTCGCAAAGAGGCCATAACACCAACCTCTTTGCTATGACGATGAACCAGAGTGAGGAGACGATTGCTCCTGTTCAGCTTTGACACGGGCACGAATACGCACGGCCGCCTGCGCAGAGACATCTTCGTACTGGCTCGAAATGGTATAGCCGCGAATCTGCTCAACTGTTTCGAGAGCCACACTCACAACAATCAGTAAACCTGTGCCGCCAAAATAGAAGGGCACCTGGTTAGAGACCATTCTTTGTAGCAGCACCGGTGAAACGCACACGGCTGATAGATAGATGGCACCACCGGCTGTAATGCGTGTTAATACATAATCAATATACTCTGCTGTTGCCTTACCGGGACGCACACCTGGAATAAAACCACCAAACTTACGCATGTTATCTGCCACATCAACAGGGTTGAACTGAACAGCTGTATAAAAGTAGGCAAAAAAGGTGATCATCACAGCAAACAGCACCTGATAACGCCAGCCAGCTGGATTGATCAAGGCCTGCAGTTTTTCAATCCACTCTGCTTGCACCATAGAGGCAAGTGTCATGGGAAACATGAGAATGGTTGATGCAAAAATAGGGGGAATCACACCAGCAACGTTGATTTTAAGCGGCAGGTGTGTAGCCCCTCCGCCATACTGTTTACCCTGCACCACACGTTTGGCGTACTGCACCGGCAGGCGTCTTTGCCCCTTTTCGACAAACACAATACTGGTCAAAATAAAGAGCATCATCGCTCCTAGCAACAGCATCTCTACTGGAGCGTAGGTGCCGCTTTGAATGCCCAAAAATGTGCTATAAGCAGCCGATGGCAATCGGGCAACGATACCGGCAAAAATGATCAATGAAATACCGTTGCCAACGCCTCGTTCGGTAATACGCTCACCCAACCACATGATAAATGCTGTACCGGCACACAGTGTGATCACAGCCATAAGCACAAAACCAACGCCGCCACCCCATGCAGCCCAATCAACATTGACAATGCTTTGATTCTGCACAGTTTGTGAACGCAGATAGGTTGACATAATGACGCCATGAACAATCGAAATAGCAATGGTGCCGTAGCGTGTGTATTGATTGATCTTACGCCGACCCTGCTCTCCCTCTTTTTGCAACCGCTCCAATGTTGGAATAGCGACCGTTAGCAGCGACATAATAATAGATGCCGTAATATAGGGCATGATGCCCAAAGCAAAAATACTGGCCTGCTCAATAGCTCCTCCCGAAAAGAAGTTAAACAGGCTCAAAAAACCGCCCCCCTGGCTTTGCAATGCAGCCAGATAGGCCTTCATGGCAACCGGGTCGATGCCCGGCATGGTAATAAATACACCAGCGCGATACACCGCTAGCAGCGCAAGCGTATAGAGAATTCGCTTGCGAAGTTCAGCAATCTTCCAAACGTTAGACAGCCCAGCAATCATGGCAACTCCTGATCTGCCAATTAATCAGATCCTGTTGTTTGTTGCACAAGATGAACCGATCCACCCTGTGCTTCCAATTTTTTACGTGCAGCTTCCGAAATAGCATGCACATGCAGCTGTAGAGCACAAGAGACATCGCCCTGCGCCAGCACCTTCACCCGCTGCTTGGTGTTTGCAAGCAAACCGCAAGCAACCAAAGCCTTGATATCAACGACACCTGCTTGATCAAAATAACGCGCGATGCGTCTTAAATTGATAGCACACTGCAGATGCTGGCTTGCTAATGGCCGAAATCCTCGCTTGGGCAAACGGCAGGCCAATGGATTCTGCCCCCCTTCAAAACCTAAGCGAACATGGCCACTTTTACGCGACTTTTGCCCTTTGTGACCCCGGCCGGCAGTCTTACCCCAGCCGCTGCTTTCACCACGCCCTAAACGCTTGGGTTTTTTGTAGGCTCCGTTGGGAGCTACCAAATTGTGCAGACCCAGATAGTCTTGCTGTTCACTATTTTGCTGTGTCATGACGACGAACCACCCTCCTTGGCACTGCTTGGCAAACTACCCGCATGAACAGACACCTGCAGCAGATGTTGTACCTTTTCAACCATTCCTCGCGTGGCTGGCGTGTCGGGTAAAAACAGGCAATGACCCGTTTTACGCAACCCCAAGCCACGCACAATCATACGTTGCGACTGCGGTCGGCCAATCACACTTTTGACCTGCTGCACCCTCATGTAGGTTTTCGATTCCATTTAATCTGCTCCTCAGTTTTTTAAACGTGCGGCATACTGCACAGCTGTACGCAGCTGTAACAGACCATCAAAGGTGGCCCGTACAACATTATGCGGATTTTGGCTGCCGATGGATTTGGTCAAAACATCTTTGACACCAACCGTCTCCAAAACTGCCCGCACACAACCGCCAGCGATAACCCCGGTTCCTTCAGACGCGGGGCGCAACATCACACGACCGGCAGAAAAGTGGCCAACCACCCGATGCGGAATGGTTCCCTCGGCCAATGCGATTTTGTGCATGTTTCTGGTCGCTTCCATTTTAGCTTTGCGAATGGCTTCGGGAACCTCGGCAGCTTTGCCTAAACCCATACCAACCTCACCTTGCCTGTTACCAACAACCACCAATGCACTAAACGAAAAGCGGCGTCCACCCTTCACCACTTTTGCCACACGGTTTACGTGCACAACTCGCTCTTCGTATTCGTCTTGCTGCGCTTTTGATTCCATTGTTATCCTATTTTGTTGTTACCTCAAAAACCAATTCCCGACTCTCTTGCTGCTTGTGCCACGGCAGCCACTCGCCCTGTGTAACGAAAGCCACCTCGATCAAACACAGCAGCAGCAACATGCTGCTCTGCCAAACGTTGTGCAACAAGCTGGCCGACCAATTGTGCCGCCTCTGTCTTGGGTAGGGTTGATGCCTTGTCACGTAGCTGCTTGTCGAGTGTACTGGCTGCAGCCAAACAGACCCCTTTGTCATCGTCAATAGCCTGTACATAAATGTGCTGCAAGCTACGAAACACACTCAAACGGGGCCTTTGTGCTGTGCCCCATACTTTTTTGCGCACTCTTTGCTTGCGTTTGCCACGCAGTGAAACTTTTTTAGCTCTTGCCAAACCCATTGGTTTTCTCCTATTTACCGGCTGTTTTGCCCTCTTTCAGCTTGACAACCTCATCACTGTAACGAATTCCTTTGCCTCTATAGGGCTCCACCGGACGCTTTGCACGAATACAAGCAGCCGTATTGCCAACCAACTGCTTATCAACACCTGACAACACAATGCGCGACTTTTTACCATCTACTGTCGCCATGACCCCGGCAGGCAGATCAAACACAACAGGATGCGAAAAACCTAAAGATAGGTGCAGCTGGCTGCCCTTAAGCTCCACGCGATACCCAACACCATTGAGCTCCAATTCACGCTTAAAGGGCTCATGAACCCCTGCAACAGCGTTGGCACACAAGCTACGAAACAGACCATGCAAGCTGCTGCTTTGCCGCGTTTGCTGTTTACAAGAGACCTCTATCTGGTTTTCATTGTGCTGCAACGCAATACAAGGATGCAGTGCAACTTCCATTTGCCCTTTGCTGCTTTTCGCAACAAAAGCTTGATCCGATATCGTCACCTCAACCCCTGCAGGCACCTGAATCGGCTGTTTTCCAATACGCGACATAACAAACGACCTCACCAAACTTCACAAATCACTTCACCACCCACGCCCAATTTACGAGCTTGGGCATCTGTGATCATGCCACCCTCTTGTTCAAGCATACAGCGAGAGGCAGAAATCACCGCTACTCCCATACCAGCCCGAACCTTGGGCAAACTGTCTGCACCACAATAAACGCGATGACCCGGTTTACTAATACGACGCAAGCCTTCAATCACACAGCGGTTCTTGTTGTCGTATTTGAGCTGCAATATCAGTTCGGAGTAAGAGCCCGATGTATCTATCTCATAACTCTTGATAAAGCCCCGCTCTTTGAGAATTTGAGCCAAACGCCTGCTGGCTTTGCTCAATGGGGCTCGCACACTCTGTTTACGCAACAAACAGGCGTTGCGAATTCGCGTCAAAAAATCTGCAATGGGATCATTAACCATTTTTACCACCCTTTTTTGTTCGAAACGGCAATCCCAAATGCTGCAACAGCAATTGGCCTGCAGCATCGTTGTCTACCGTAGTGACAAACGTAACATTTAACCCTGTAGAACGGTTGGCACGATCGTAAGGAATTTCTGGAAATACCAGCTGCTCCTGCACACCCACCGAGCAATTTCCGCTGCCATCAAAACGGCTGTTAATACCGCGAAAATCTCGCACACGCGGCAGAGCAATGCTAATAAAGCGATCAAAAAACTCCCACATGCGCTGGCGCCGTAGTGTCGCAACAACACCCACCCGCATGCCCTGACGCACCTTGAAACCGGCGATCGATTTACGAGCACGGGTGACTACCGGCCGTTGGCCACAAATCAAGCTGAGCGACTCCAAGCTCGTTTCGATCAGTTTAGGCTCTTGCACAGCCGATCCTAACCCCATGCTGACAATAATTTTATCAAGACGCGGCAGCTGCATACAGTTTTGCAGTTTTAGATCGGTCATCAATTGAGATGATACCTCTTGGCAGTACAACTCATGCAGCCGAGGCCGCGTCGAAGATGATGTTGAAGATGGTGTTGTCATGATGAAGCCTCCTGCTGCATGTTCGCCGTTACAACCATCACGTTAGAGGCATGCAAACTACGCGGCTTTTCTCCAATACCACCTTGTGGATGGCTGGGATGAACATCTGCCTTAAAATGGCGTTTTAACGGCGGCAGACCTGCCACCTCAACACGCATTCGACGTGGGTAAACAGACAGCACCTCGCCAACGTGCCCTTTGTATTTTCCTGCGATCACTTTGACCTGATTTCCTTTTTTCACATGCATTGCACACTCTACCTTACAGCACTTCTGGCGCCAATGAAATAATCTTCATGAAATTTTTTCCTCGTAATTCGCGAGCGACTGGCCCAAAAACACGTGTTCCCACAGGTTCACCGCTGCGATTGACCAAGACAGCCGCAGGAGTGTCAAATCGAATGTATGTGCCATCTACACGACCTACCTCCTTCGATGTTCGAACAACAACAGCCCGCACCACTGTTCCCTTCTTGACCTTAGATGCCGGAATCGCCTCTTTGACACTGCAGACAACGACATCACCCAAACTCGCATATCTACGCTTAGAACCACCCAGCACCTTAATACACATGAGCTTGCGAGCTCCGCTATTGTCTGCTGCCTCCAACAACGACTGAACTTGAATCATCGGTTTCTACTGCTCCTGCTGCTGTTTCTTCATAATTTGACGCAAACGCCAACGCTTCAAACGCGAACGGGGTCTGGATTCAGCAATGACAACCTCATCACCTACCACACATGCATTATCCTCATCATGAGCATGATAACGGGCCCGCGTTCGAATAAATCGACCATACTTATAGTGCCGTTTTAGCTGCTGCACCTCAACTGTAATCGTCTTTTGACGACAGCTGCTCACGACAACACCTTTTAGCGTACGCGCTCTACCCCTGTCGCTTAAACCCTGTTCCGGCGTCTCATTTTTATCAATCATTTGCAAACAACCTCTAACCTGTTCGTGTTATTAACCACAATGCTTACCCCCTCACTCGCCTACTGTTTGGCAACCTTTTGATCCGACACAGCATGTAAGCAGGTTAAAACACGTGCCAGCTGTTTACGTAAGCGTCTTGGCGCCGATAGATCCAGCAGTCTGCCCACTGCGCGATCAAAACGGGCCTCTAGCAACTGCTTACGAATTTGCTGCTGCTCTTGCTGTAACTGATCGGGTGACAGCGCTGTTAACTCCGCCATCGTTTTGCTCTGTTTCTCATCCATTTTATACTTCCTGCGAATAGGTGATCACCTTTGCCCCAAAAGGCAGCTTAGCAGCAGCCAACTGCATCGCCTTTTTGGCTAGTGTCTCCTCTACTCCATCTATCTCATAGAGGATTTGACCCGGTTTGACAACCGCAACCCACTCCTCAACGGCTCCTTTTCCTTTACCCATACGCGTTTCGGCGGGTTTGCGTGTTAACGGCTTATCGGGAAACACCCGAATCCAAATTTTTCCACCACGTTTCACCCGACGTGTTGAAGCAACACGCGCCGCCTCAATTTGACGCGCGGTCAACCAACCGCGACCGGTTGCCAACAAAGCAACCTGACCAAATGCAAGCGACTGGTTGCCCTTTGCATACCCACGCATGCGACCCTTTTGTTGTTTACGGTGTTTCACCCGTGCTGGAGATAACATCTCTTTTTTCCTCTCTTTTCTGATTCACTAAGCACTTAACGAAGCCGCATCCTCAGCTGGCGACACCTCACCCTTAAACAGCCAAACCTTACAGCCAATCTGACCATAGGTGGTCTTTGCTTCGGCAAAACCATAATCGATCACAGCTCGTAATGTGTGCAGCGGCACTCTGCCTTCACGATACCACTCTCTACGCGACATTTCGGCACCGCCCAAACGACCGCGGCACTCAATACGAATCCCTTTGACACCAAATTTCTGTGCTGTGAGCATCGCTTTTTTCATCGCACGACGAAAACTCACACGACGCTCCAACTGCTGCGCAACATTGAACGCCACCAGCACCGCTTCGCTCTCTGGCTTACGCACCTCGTGCACATTCACAAACACCTCAGCGGCTGTTTTTTGTTGCAACTTCTCTTTCAGTTGCTCAATACCAGCCCCCTTTTTACCAATCAGCAAACCGGGGCGAGAGGCATAAATCTCCACCTTGCACTTATCTGCAGCTCGCTCCATTTGAACCTGTGCAATACCGGCAACCTTGTGCGTCGTCTCAACAAAACGCCGCATCTGCAGATCTTCTCTTAACCACTGGGCGTAAGCTGTTTTCTTTTGAAACCATCGGGAACTCCAGTGAACATGGCAACCGATGCGAAACCCAATTGGACTAACTTTCTGTCCCATTTTCTCCCCCCATTTCTGGTAATTTAGATGACACAACCACATCGACATGCGCCGTTTGTTTACGCACTCGTGTAGCACGACCTTGAGCTCTTGCTCTGATTCGCTTGCGCATTGGACCTTTATGAATCGCAATGGTATGCAGATACAGCTGCGTATCGTCAACAACACCTTTGGATCTCTCTTTGGCATTGGCGATCGCGCTATGAATAACATGACGCAACGGCCGCACAGATCCCTTATGCATACAAGCTAGGCTATCCATGACCTGCAAAATAGACAACCCCCTAATTTTATCTGCCACAACACGCACCTTACGAGCACTCATCGGCAAATACCTGAGCGAGGCCTCCCACATGTTCTCTTTTGCAGCATTGCGCTGCTGCGCTTTTTGTTTTTGTCGCGTTGCCATTGATTAACCTCTCTACACACCTATTTTTTTACTTTTTTGTCTGTTGGGTGGCCTATAAAGTGACGCGTCGGCGAAAATTCACCCAACTTGTGGCCCACCATATTTTCTGTTACATAGACAGGGATAAACTTTTTACCGTTATGCACAGCAAACGTTGCCCCAATAAATTCAGGCACAATCGTTGAACGGCGAGACCATGTCTTCACCACCTTACCCTCTGCTCGAGCCCCCTGTGTACACACCTTTTTCCACAGATATGCATCAACAAAGGGGCCTTTTTTAACCGAACGCGACACTCTCTTCTCCTGCTTTTATTGTTATCGACGACGTTTGATAATTTGATTTTGGGTCCGTTTATTGTGACGTGTACGATGCCCTTTGGTTGGCACACCCCACGGCGTAACCGGATGCCTTCCTCCAGAACTTCGCCCCTCACCACCACCCAAGGGGTGATCAACAGGGTTCATGGAGACCCCACGGTTGTGTGGTCGCCGACCCAACCAACGGCGACGCCCCGCTTTACCATATGCGATCAGCTCATGTTCAGCATGACCAACCTCGCCAATGGTTGCACCACATCTGACATGCATGCGACGCACCTCACCAGAAGGCATACGCAGCGTTGCATAATCCCCCTCTCGCGCCACCAACCGAGCAGCAGCACCAGCCGAACGCACCAACTGACCACCCTTACCCGGCCGCATTTCAATGTTGTGCAGCTGTGTTCCCAATGGAATATTGGCCAGCGGCAGATGGTTGCCTACGTGAATAGGGGCATCTTGCCCCGCCTGCACCATCTGACCCACATATACCCCTTTGGGAGCCAACATGTAACGCTTTTCACCGTCGACATAATGCAACAAGGCAATGCGCGCCGTGCGGTTGGGATCATACTCAATGGAAGCCACTTTGGCAGCTATGCCCACCTTGTCGCGTTTAAAATCCAAACAGCGCAACCGACGTTTATGCCCCCCCCCACGAAAACGAACCGTAATACGACCACGGCTGTTGCGACCACTTATAGAGGTTTTGCCTTTGGTCAGAGGCTTATGCGGTTTTTTGCGCGTAATCTGCTGAAAACTACTCACACTCGCCTGCCTGCGGCCAGGGCTTGTCGGCTTATGACGGACAATACTCATACAATTTACTCCTG
Organism: Myxococcota bacterium; assembly: GCA_039030035.1. Classification (GTDB taxonomy): domain Bacteria; phylum Myxococcota; class UBA727; order UBA727; family JABDBI01; genus JBCCEX01. Next base: position 3,977 of record JBCCEX010000015.1, on the reverse strand, counting down.
TGTCTCTTGCTTGTCGCCTTGCTGTGTTTGCGCCTGAGCTGCACGCTGCGCAATCTGCGCCAGATCAATCCCCAAAGCCTTGGCATCCTGCCCATTTTTAAAAGTCACAAACGCCTTTTTGGCATTACAACGTTTACCAACCCCCACACGCTTACGCACAGGCTTACCGCGCTGAATACAGGTGCGAACATGTAAAACCTCTACCCCAAACCCCTCTTTAATTGCCTGCGCGATCGACAGCTTATTTGCCTTAGGGTGCACATACAAACACATTTGATTGAGCTCAGATTGCAGCTGCGCCGCCTTCTCTGTGACGACTGGAGCACGGATAATATCGTGCAGTGCCTGATTCATGTCAACTCCTCTGACAACAGCCTTTGCTGAAGCTGTACAGCCGCTGCCTCACTCATGACCACCATAGAATGACTCAATACATCGTACGCGTTGACAACCGCTGAGTCTACCCAGTGTGTCTTTTGCAGATTACGCACGCCCAATTTTAAATTCGGGTTCCCCACATCGATCAAAAGCGCCGACTGCAACCCCAAACCACTGAGCAACTCACACGCCAAACGCGTTTTAGGCTGTGCCAACTCCAAGCTTTTGACAATTTTCATGCGCCCCTCTCGCACACGTGCACTCAAAGCAACAGCCAAAGCTAGCCGTCGCTTTGCACGCGGCATGTGCTGCTCATAATCGCGCGGCGATTTGGCAAAAGCGACACCACCACCTCGATGATGCGGGCTTTTCCAATCTCCCTGACGAGCAGACCCACGCCCTTTTTGCTTAAAGGGTTTGCGTGTGGTTGCATGCACCAACCCCTTAGAAAGATTTTGATGCGTCCCCCGACGCCGACGCGCCCGATGCCACTGCACCACCTCGGTCAACACATGCGGCCGCACAGCCACACCAAACACCCCATCTTGCAGTTGCAGCGCATCGATCGACTGCCCCTGCTGATCCAACACATCCAATTTTGCCACAACGTTCCCCTATTTCATTTTTCATTTAGCTGCGCAGCTGCACATCAATCCCTGCAGCTAAATCCAACTGCATGAGCGCATCGAGCGTCTCTTGCGTTGGCGATGCAATATCCAAAATTCTCTTGTGCGTGCGCACCTCAAACTGCTCACGCGACTTTTTGTCAATAAAAGGGCTGCGCAACACCGTATAACGCGTCACCCGCGTCGGCAGAGGAATAGGCCCCATCACCTGCGCCCCAGTTCGCTGCGCCGTTTGCGCAATCTCCTTGCCCGATTTATCCAACAAATTGTGATCGTACGCCTTTAACCGAATGCGAATATGACTAGACACCTTAACTCCTTACTCTTTCTACCTCAGTTTACACTAAGCATGAATTTTGGCAACTACTCCAGCGCCAACTGTGCGCCCCCCCTCGCGAATGGCGAAGCGCTGCTCTTTATCCATGGCTACTGGCGTGAGCAGTTTGACCTGCACCGTCACGTTATCGCCAGGCATCACCATCTCAACATTGTCAGGCAGCTCAATGGTGCCCGTTACATCGGTTGTACGAAAGTAAAACTGCGGACGATACCCCTTAAAAAACGGCGTGTGACGCCCTCCCTCATCTTTGGTAAGCACATACACCTTCGCCTCAAACTCCGTGTGTGGCGTGATGCTACCCGGCTTGGCCAACACCTGCCCCCGCTCCACACCATCGCGCTCAATCCCACGCAGCAAACAACCCACGTTGTCACCGGCCTGCCCCTCATCGAGCAACTTACGAAACATCTCCACACCCGTCACCGTTGTGCGACTCGTCTCACGAAACCCAACAATCTCAACCTCTTCACCCACACGAATCTTGCCCCGATCCACACGCCCAGTCACCACCGTACCACGACCCGAAATCGAAAACACATCCTCCACCGCCATCAAAAACGGCTTGTCAACATCACGCTCAGGCGTCGGAATCGTCTCATCCACCTGCTTCATCAACTCTTCGATCGCCGGCACACCAATCGGACTGCTATCACCCTCAAGCGCCTTCAAAGCAGACCCACGCACAAACGGAATATTGTCACCATCAAACTCATACTGACTCAACAACTCACGCGTCTCCATCTCCACAAGATCCAACAACTCTTCGTCGTCAACCGTATCAACCTTATTCAAAAACACAACCAGATGCGGCACACCCACCTGACGCGCCAACAAAATATGCTCACGCGTCTGCGGCATAGGCCCATCGGCCGCACTCACAACCAAAATCGCCCCATCCATTTGCGCCGCCCCCGTGATCGCATTTTTCACATAGTCAGCATGCCCCGGACAATCCACATGAGCATAGTGCCGCGCATCGGTCTCATACTCCTGGTGCGACGTATTAATCGTAATTCCACGCGCCTTCTCTTCAGGAGCCGCATCAATATCTTCGTAACTACGAGCACTGGCCAAGCCCTTTTGCGACAACACCTGCGTGATCGCCGCCGTCAACGTTGTTTTACCATGATCCACATGCCCCAACGTCCCAATATTGACATGCGGCTTATTACGCTCAAACTTCTCCTTTGCCATCTTTTTACTCTCCCAATGTTTTTTCTGACACCCGCGCCAGAAATCAAATTCCTCTCCTCACTTTTACCCCATTTTACCCCCCCCTGCCAACCGCTCATGGTGGAAACGTCTACGCGACGGGCTCCCCTTCTAGTTAGGTTATGTCCCCACCTGTACACTTATGTGCAAACTGAATCGGATCAGATGTCTCGACGTTATCGCTATTGAATGTCCAAAACACAATGCTGTCATCTTCCCCACCCGAAACCAACATATCGCCTTGAGAAGAAAACACCAGACTGTTCACAGCTGCCTTATGTTTCTCCAACTCCTGCCACGGCTTGTGCGACTCATTCACACTCCATAACCGAACCACACCATCGGCACCCGCAGTCGTCAGCAAGCTGCCGTCTAGCGGATAAAACGCCAGATCGTTCACTTCGTCTTCATGCTGCAACACACCCAGCGACTTGCCTGTTTTTGCATCCCACAATTGGACGGTTTCATCGAGGCTAGCCCAAGCGATGATGTTGCCGTCGGGGCTCAATGTAACCTTCGTCACGTTATCCTCATGCCCTTTGAGAACCTTGATTATTTGCCATTTGGTTTGTTTGTTGTTTGCGTCTTCTTTTGCATTTTGCTTTTTCCACACCTTTATCAAACCGTCGGCACCGCCGGTAAGTAGTGTGTTATCGTCTGAGCCGAAAGCAGCGGTGGTGACTGCATATTTGTGGGCTGCAAATAATGTTTGTGTGCAATGCCATGAATCTGTAACAACCTGCACTGTATGGTCCGAGCTGGCCGAGGCAAGCTTGCCTCCGTCCGGTGAAAAGCTAACACTCCTCACTTTAGCGTTATGCCCTTTGAAAACCTTGAGAGCCTGGCCACTGGTCACATCCCACAGCCGCACCGTATAATCAGAACTAGCCGAGGCAAGTCTGTTCCCATCCGGCGAAAAATTGACGTTTCAAACGGTATCTATATGCCCTTTGAAAACCTTGATAGCTTTGCCACTATTAACATCCCACAGCCGTACCGTGTGGTCAGAACTAGCCGAGGCGAGTCTATCTCCGGCCGGCGAAAAGCTGACGCTCCAAATGGTATCTGTATACCCCTTGAAAACCTTGAGAGCTCGACCACTATAATATCCCATAGCCGCACCGTCTGGTCAGAACTGGCCGAGGCGAGCCTGCCACCGTCCGGCGAAAAGCTGACACTCCAAACGGTCCCTGTATGCCCCTTGAAGACCTTGAGAGCCTGGCCACTGCTCACATCCCACAGCCGAATAGTGTTATCTTGACCTGCCTGCAGTTCATTTTTATTTGTTTCACTATCCCACCCCATTTTACCACCACTCGCCGAGGCTAAGTAGCGGCCATTGGGCGAAAAAACCACACTCCACACGAGATCGGCATGTCCTCTAAAAAGTGGATATTCGCCAAAACGTGTGCGTCCCATGT
>JBCCEX010000014.1:0-14035 GCA_039030035.1 Myxococcota bacterium | reverse complement strand
GGTGTGCCAACAAAGCCAAGACTCCCATTTTGTCAACTCGGCGCAGCAAATTATCTATGCAGGTCGCCAAAATCGCAGCCACTACATTCAATGCATGGCCTCTGCTTCACAAGTAGGCAACAACTCTCTCATGCAGCAGATCGCACAAGAGAAGATGTTGATGAATTTTATAATTTAGCTGGAGATTTAACAATACTTCTGAGCTATCTGCTCGAGAACAACACCAGCCTCTTTATGAAATCTTTTGCCAAGCATGTCGACCACCTGCCCTCGTCACAAATCGAGCTGTTTTTAGCCACAGCTGTGCAACAAAAATGGGCCTTGCCGACCATTCATCGCATGCTAGCTTTGTGGCAAACCGCCGGCTGTGCCAATAGCCGCAGCGATAGCAACCTGCCACAGCTGCTGTATGCCCACTATGGTGAAAAGGCGATTGATGTTATTGTCTCCTACTTAACCACCATGCAGCACAATCCGGCGATTTTGGCTCGAGCGGCTGCTGTAGCTGGGCTGTTTACCCACCAAACGTTTTGTCGGGAGTTCAACAAAATATTTGCTGCAAACGCTCAAAAGAGATCGCAATTTTTTGCGCAATTCTTCTACCATCTCGTGCAACACACCCCTTCTGAAAGGGCAGATACCATTCTCATGCAGCTGGCCAGCTATGTTGGAGTTGACCATATGAAAAGCCTGCTGCAGCAGTACTACTATGGTGAGCATCAGGCAACAAATGAGGCGCTGATTTTGTTTCTTGTGCAAGACAACCTCCTACAGATTGCTGAGGCTGTAGATGCAGAAAATTTTCACAAGCTACGACAAAAAGAGCTTGAGGAGGCCGACAGCTGCGGTGTTGTTGCAGCCTACTTTGCAAAAAATCCTGGTATGTTGGATTTTTTACAAGCCAAAACACCCAACAAATCTCTAGCAGATGTTTTGCAAAAAACAGGAGCCCGAGTCACAACAGACTGCAGCAAAGGCCTCAAGGTACAGCTGCCTATCGATCAGCAGTTACCCAATGATCAGCAACAAACCAGAGCGATTCGCGTCGACCCCATGCACGGCACAGACAACGACAAGCGGGCCGCGTTGCAGTCGGCGCAGGATCATGTAAAAAAAACCATCGCCCACGCAATTGGGGTGCAGAGAATGTGCATTACAGAATACATCAACAAGCAGACGCATGATTGTAGATAAGACACGATTTGAAGAACAAAAGTTCTGTCGGATAGTCAATACCAACAAGCAGCAGCGTTGTGCTTTTGCTGTTGCCCATGCTACCCTAACGGCATGAAACGCTCTCATGTCGTATACACCGCAACAGCAGCGCTGATGCTATTGGGCTGCACACCCCCCAAAACGGTGCGTGGTGCAACCATTGCATCGCGCCCCGCCGCAACACAGCTGCCGGCTGTGCCCAAACACAAACAGCTGCCCACAACACAAGACAACCAGCAGCTGCTACAACAGCTGCAGCAGCTCAACCAGCAGGCCAAAACGCCCTCATTTGCCCTCATTGGCGCCTTTTACCAGCTGCCTGTTACCCACCCTGGCGGCGCTTTGCTGCTTGAGCAAGATATCAAAACCGACAACTGGAGTTCACAACAGCGCCTAGTAGCACTACAGGGCCAGCACCCCTACGCAGTGTTGCCCCTCAACACGCAGCAAGCACAGTCACTTGAGGCCAGCATGCAGCAAATACTAGATGCCAAAATACAGCTGCTACAGCTAAGCACAGCCGATGCATTAGCAGTGATGCGCGCCGAACAGCAAGCGCTGCTGCAGCAATCAAAAAAACAGACAAACATCCTCCCCTGGTCGACAACCCTACCGCCCAACGTCAACTTTCTCATCTCCATACAAGCAGGCCAAGGCAGATCGGGCCCCACCCTAGTTGGCCGCGTTATTGACACCCACAACGGCAAACTCATGGCACTACGCTCCAAACCCAACGCAGGCGGCAACAGCCTCGGAGATCTGCTGCTACAACTGCTACACGACACTTTGCGCCGTGTGGTACAGCCCCCCACCAAGCAGCCGCTCCAACAAAAATCCATCACTTTACGCCACGTGGCACAACCACCTGCCAAACAGCCGCCGCAACAGGCATTTATCTGTCCCTGCACAAAACCTGTGCAAAAAACAGCTCAATAAAATTCATGACACCAACGCGCACACATTGAACCGCCAATATCAGGCGAGCAAGTAGAGTTGACGGGCCTAGTACGGGTTGTTAAGAGGGGCCAGCAACTTTGGCAGGAGGTGCGGCGGTTAACCAGTGTGACCAGCGTGGCCCGGCGGGTAATAAACCAGATCGATGTAAGCTAGTATGGGATAACTTAAGTGATGCAGATAAAACAGAAGCTAACTGTAGCAATATTGCGACACTACAGAACGCAACGGCTGCTGTAGCAGGAGATTCCATTGGTCCCACTGCTGCACATGCTCTTGCCGGCCATACTCGATGGATTGCAGGCATTAAGCCCTGCAAATACGCCGGCAAACCAGCTCACGGAAAGCCCAACTTAAAAGGGATTTTGGGTTTGTGTTCTCAATTACCAAAACACAAATGTGGCGCAGGGGAGAGCAAAAACATCTGTAAATGGTCTGCCAATACGCCCTAGTATCTGCAGCAGCTGCCATGCAGATAGGGCGGTGCACTGTTTTGCAATCAAGTGCTCGGGTGTATGCTTAAGCTAGGCGTTTGTTGTAACGACAACCAAGCTGTTATGTAGTGCACATAGGAGAAGCGCGGTGTTTGATTTACCTATTTACACGTACGATGCTTCGGTGCGGCTGGTTATTATCTTGGCGGGTGTGTTGCTGTGCGTGTCGGTGCATGAGTTTGCGCGGGTGATGATGGCAATGCAGCTGGGTGATCGGCTGGGGGCGGTGCTTAAGCGCGATACCTTAAATCCTATTATGCATATTCATGTGATTGGAACGCTGCTGCTGCCAGCTGGATTGGTGATGTTGGCCGCCTTTACCGGTAGCCAAAATATTCCGTTTGTTGCCATTGGGCTGCCGGCTATGCACAATCCGTTTAATTTTAGAAGCTCTTTGTGGGGGCGGGAGGTGTCGACCCGCAAAGCGCAGTGGTTAATTGCCGTGGCGGGGCCGGTGGGAAATCTGCTGTTTGCTTTGCTGTGCTGGCTGGCAGCAGCGCTGCTGGTTAAAATGGGGTGGTTTGGTTTTTACACCTACTCGCCGGCCGATGCGTTGATGCACCTGGTTTACCTTAATGTGACACTGATTATTTTTAATATGCTGCCGATCTTTCCGCTAGATGGCGCCTTTATTTGGCCACGCTTTTTTTCACACCGTACCTTTTTGCGCTTTTTTGTTATGCGCCCCTGGGTTAGCACCGCACTTGTCGTGGTATTGGTGCTGGGTGGCGGCTCTTGGGTTGCTTTGCTGGCGCGGCGCATTACACATGAGATGCTTGCAATTTTGCTATGAAAATAACTGCCAATGCCATCACCATTACCCGTATGATACTGGTGCCGTTTCCTTGCGCATGGCTGGCGCAGGGGGATTTCATGCAGCGCTGGATCGCCTTTTTTCTGCTTATTTTGCTGGCCATGACCGATTTTGTCGATGGCTGGTTGGCTCGTTGCCAAGGGCCCACCAAGCTGGGTGCTTTGCTTGACCCGGTAGCCGACAAAATTTTTACAGCAGGGGTGGCGCTGGCATTTACTGTGATGGGGGCCTTTCATGCAGCAGTGGTGGCGGTGATGTTGGGGCGCGAGTTTTTTTTGACCGCCTTTCGCAGCATGCTGCTGCAGCGGGGGCAGCGGCTGCAGGTGAGCACATTGGCCAAGCTCAAAACCATTTTTCAAATGGGGGGCTTTGGCACCATTTTTGTGACGCTGTTTGCCCCCCAGCCGTGGCATGCACAGCTACCGGCTACCGTTGGGCTGCTGTTTGCTGCTGCCTGGGCCTATCGCAAGCTGAACCACCAAAATGCGCCTACATGGGTGCTGCCGGTGGCGGCGGCCTTTGCTTATGTAGCGCTGGCCAACAGTCTGTTGCCGCCGGCTGTGTCGGTCGATACGCAAACCGCTATTATTGTGTTTATGACACTGGCTAGTGCGCTGGTGTATCTGCATCGTGGCTGGCGGTTGCTATGGCCTGCTGTGCATGTGTCCGATGCGGCCCGCTGCTTGTGGTCGATCAGCTACCCGGTGTGTGCAGCCTACTGGGTAACGGTGAATCCGCAGCTGCTGCTGCCGCTGATTTTTTGGTTGGGATTTGAGCTGGTGCATGGCGGCATCGACAATGTGGTATCGGCCAATAACCGCCATGTTACAACCACCTACCTGGCATACAGCACCCTGCTGCTGTTGCTGTTTTGGCTAACTGCTACAACGGCATGGCTGCCGGCAACACAGTGGCCACCGGCAGCAATTTGGCTCATGGTTGGCATGAGCGGCCTACTGTGCGCCAAAGCGGCCTGGAAAAATAAACAAATGCTTATTAGCAGTGCAACATAAACCCCCATGCCTACAACCAACAACAACACACAGCAGACACTAGATGTTGCCATTGTTGGCGGCGGCATTACCGGCCTAGCTGCGGCAGCTGCCCTACCCTCAACATGCCGCTGGGCGCTGTTTGAGTCTGGTAGCCGGCTGGGTGGCAAAGTGTCAACACAGCATGCCCATGTAGCCGGTGTCGGCGATTTTTTGCTCGAAACCGGACCCGACTGCCTGTTGGCGGCACAGGCAGGCACAATTTTGGCGCTGCTACAGCAGCTAGGTTTGGCCAATCAACTGCAGGGCACAACACACAGCAATCTACCGGTATTTGTCTGGCACAACAACCAAGCAGTTGCCCTGCCGCAGCAGACACAACTAAGCATTCCCACGCAGCTGGCAGCCCTATGGCGCTGCCCACTGCTATCGCTATCAGGCAAGCTACGCCTGTGCATCGAGCCGCTGCTGCCCAAAGGTCGCGCTGTGTCTGACCAGCACGATGAATCTGTCGGCCACTTTTTGCAACGGCGTTTGGGACAGCAAACTGTCGATCAGCTGGCCGAGCCGCTACTAGGCAATATCTTTCAGCTGCATCCAAATCAACAAAGTCTGCTGGCCACACTGCCGCAATTGCGCCGCACTGTGATGCAGCATGGCAGCCTGCTGCTGGGCATGCGGGCGCAGCAGCGCAAGAGCCAAGAAAGCCGAGAAAGTCAAAAAAACCAAACGAGTGCAGAGGATTGCAAGCAACAAAAGATTGCAAACGGGCAAACAGCCCCAATGCCACCGCAAGGTTTTGTGACGCTGCGCAACGGCATGGGTTCATGGATTGACGCATGGCGCAACGCACTAGGATTGCATCGATTGCACATCAACAGCCGTGTGCAAGCACTGCAGCCGTTAAGCTCAAAAGATGGCTACAGCCTGCAAACCGATGCCGGGCAGCAGTACCACTGCCGCTGCGTGCTGTTGACCACCCCAAGCCAGCAAACAGCCAACATGCTGCAACAGCTGGCGCCGCCAGCAGCACAGCAGCTGCATGCATTGCCCAGCACCAGCAGCGCTTCGGTCTACATCGCCTTTGCCAACAGCCAGCTCAACACTGCCCACACAGGCCTACCGCCCCTCTTGCAGGGCGCAGGCCTGCTCATTCCACATCGCCAAGCACGCATGATCAATGCCATCACCTGTGTATCTAGCAAATTTGCCCACCGTGCTCCCGCAGGCTACACCCTGCTACGCGCTGCCGTAGCAGGCTGGCGCAACCCCACCTTGCTGCAGCAACACAACGAGCAGGCGATTTGTCAGCAGGTATTGACCGATCTGCAACGGCTGCTCAACCGGCGCGCTAAACCTGTGTTGACCCGCCTATTTGCTTGGCGCAACAGTGTGCCGCAACACCCCGTTGGTCATCTACAACGGGTGCAGCAGATTACCACCAGCCTGCCCAAAGGGATTTTTATCGCCGGCAGCCCTTATGGTAGCGCCGGTTTGCCTAGCTGTGTTGCCCAGGGCCAGCAAGCGGCGCAGCAGATCGAGTCATATCTACTTTAGACGGGCCCACAATCGGTTAAGGGGTTGCTCAAAACGTGTGCAGATTGCAGCCTATGCTGCTGCAGCGTTAACATATGCTTGCTATGCACACAATCAAAACGCTGTAAGAGACGCAACGCAACCAACCCGCATCTATGTCGCCAAACCCTATACGTAAGCGCATTGCAAACCTGCCGGCACAGCCTGGTTGTTATTTGATGAAAGATGCACAGGGGCGGGTATTTTACATTGGCAAAGCGGTGCATTTGCGTAACCGTATTCATAGCTATTTTAGTGGGCAAGACAACAGGCCGTTTGTGCGCTTTTTAGATGAGCTGCTGGTTGATATCGACACCATTGTGGTGCGCAACGAGGTGGAGGCGCTGCTGCTGGAGCGCAGTTTGATTCGCAAACACAAACCGCGTTTTAATATTTTGCTGCGTGATGACTCTAACTATCTTATGTTGCGGCTTGCCCAGCCTGTGTCTGCTGTAGAAAAGTTGCCAGCTACAACAGGTTGCCCTGCAGATGATCAAAAAGCTGCGGCAGGCAAAACAGCTCAGCAACAATCTGCACAGAGGTTGCGTACGCAGTACCCTCGACTCGAAATTGTGCGCAGCAGCAAAAACGACAAGGCGCACTACTTTGGCCCCTACCCCAATGCCAGCGCCCTACGACAGCTGGTGCGCTTTGTCAACAAGCAGTTTCAGCTGCGCACCTGCACCGATCGGGTGCTTGAAAGCCGCCTGCGCCCCTGCTTGCAGTATCAGATGAAGCGCTGCCCTGCACCGTGCTGCTTTGCGGTGCCGCAATACCAGCAGGAGCTGCAGCAGGTGGAGCTGTTTTTAAATGGGCACATACAGCAGGTGTGCCAGCAGCTGAAAAAAACGATGCTGCAGCATGCACAACAGGCCAATTTTGAGCAGGCTGCGCGGGTGCGTGATCAAATTGCGGCGATTCAAACATCCATTGTCGATCAAGCAGCTGTGGCGGCCGGATCGGCCAGTAATCACGATGTGTTTGCTGTGGCACGTTCGGGGCCGGCGCTGGTCATTGCACAGCTATTGGTGCGCGGTGGGCAGCTGCTGGGCAGCCGCAACCATCTGTTTGACAATCAGGAGTTTCCTACTGCCGAACTGCTGGCTAGCTTTTTGCCGCAGCTGTACGAAAACAGCACGCCGCAGCAGCTGCCGCAGCAAATTGTGCTAGACACAGCTTTGGCCAACGACGACAACAAAGCGCTCATGCAGCATCTCACACAGCGCAAAGGCAAGCGGGTGCGGCTATGGCAGCCGCAGCGAGGCCATGCCAAAAAGCTGCTGCTCATTGCCCACAAAAACGCCCATGCTGCGCTGCAGGCACAGCTGAAGCAGCAAGATATCAATCTGAAATGTTTGCAAAGCTTGCAGCAGCGGTTGGGGTTGGCCAGTGTGCCCAAGCGCATGGAGTGTTTTGATGTGTCGCTGTTGCAAGGCAGCGATGCCATGGCCTCGTGTGTCTGCTTTATCGATGGTGTGGCTAGCAAAAAGCACTATCGCCTGTTTCGCATTAAAACAGTAGCGGGCATCGACGACTACGCTATGCTGCGCGAAGCACTGCTGCGGCGGCTCAAAAAGGGTATTGTGGCTGCCGATCTGCCCAACCTGCTGCTGGTTGATGGTGGCAAGGGGCAGCTGGCTGTTGCTTTGGCTGTTTGTAAAGATCTCGGCATTGCTGTGGGCAAAAAACATCTCTACGTTGCCGGCATTGCCAAGGCCCGCCAACTAGCCGATGCGCGCAATACATCTGCTCACCCCACCAAACACAACCAGCAGCAGCACAGCGCCACAAACCACAACAAGCTCTTCGGTTCGCAGCAGCAGGAGATTCACAAAAGCCCCGAGCGGCTGTTTGTGCCAGGCGTTAAAGATCCCCTCATTTTACGCCCCCACACACAAGAGCGCTATCTCATTGAGCGCATTCGCAACGAAGCCCACCGCTTTGCCATTACCGCCCATCGCCATGCTCGCAAACAGCGCACACTAACATCGGCACTCGATCACATCCCCGGTATTGGCGCAACACGCAAAAAGTTGCTGCTACGCACATTGGGCAGCGTGCAGGCCATTCAAAACAGCGACCCCAACACATTGGCCGACATTCCTGGCATTGGACCTGCCCTGGCCGAGCAGATTGTACGGGCACTGCGTGGTTAGGCCAATGGGGCTATCTGAAACTGAAGTTCCAGTTAATCCTCGCGCCCAGTGTGCAATGTGCTATGTATTGGCATCAAAAGACTGACAATTGCGTTGCCAGCCGATATGATGGTTAGCGTAGGTACTATAAATGCAGATCAACACCACGCGCATCTATTTTTCAGCTGTTCGGCGTTACATCGGTGCTCGACTGCGTTGCAGCCATGCGCTGCTCGCTTGTGCTTTGTTGGGTACATCACTGCTGTTGGGCTGCCGCAACCCCTGTAAGGAGTTGGCCGATAAGGTCTGTTCGTGCAAAAGCACGTTGGCGCAGCAGCAGGTTTGTCAAACCAATATGAGTGCTCGTAAGCGTTTTTATGAAATCCCACGTACTGAAAATGAGTCGGAGTGTCAGCGTATTTTGGATGCCAAAAGTTGTACCTGTAAGGCTTTGGATCGCAACGAGATCGATAAGTGTGGCATGACCCGTGAACTGCCTACGCAGCAAGAGGGTACTGCGGCGCCTGCTGCACATACACAGCCGCCTGGTCAGGAGTAACAGCATGGCAGCACAGCAGCCGATAACAGCAAATGTATTGCAACAACGGCTGCAGCAGCTGCGGCAAGAGATGATGCAGCAACAGCTAGTTGCGGTGCTGGTGCGTGCTACCGATCGGTACCTGAGCGAATATGTTGCTGTGCCACGCAGCGTGCGTGCTTTTTTGACCGGGTTTACCGGTTCGGTGGGGGATGCGCTCATTACTCACAAGCAGGCTATTTTGTTTGTAGATGGGCGCTATCAGCTACAAGCACAGCAGCAGGCACCTCACTTTGATGTACGGGTGGTAACGTTGGGTTGCAGCGTTGAGCAGGCCTGGCTACAGCAGCTTGCTGCAGATACGGCTTTGTGCGGTGGGCGGCTGTTTGTATCTGCAGATTGTTTGAGCATGCAGCTGTTCAATAAACTAACCAAACAGGTGCAGCAAAACCAAATTGAGATTGTCACTGAGCATAGCCAGGCTGCACAGCAACAGGCTGCTGTGTGGCATAAACTGTGGCAAAATCCGCCACAGCCGGCTGCTGCTGTGCGTTTGGTCACGCAGCAAATAACAGGCAGCAGCGTGCTGCAGCGCTTGGCTGCTTTGCGACCACTGCTGCAGCAACAGCAGTTGCAGGGTTTTTTTGTTGCGCCGCTTGATGCCGTTGCGTGGCTCACCAACCTACGCGGCAGCGATTTCGATAGCCAAGCGGTGCTTGCTGCACAGGCGGTGCTGCTACACGACAAAGTGCTGCTGGCTGTGCAGCCACAGCACCCCATGCCCACGCAGCTAGAGGCGGGTGTGCATGTGGTGCCTGCTGCGCAGCTATGCCAAACATTGCAGCAGCTGTTGGGCAAATCGTTTCGACTGGGTGTTGATCCCAAAACCACAACGCAAGCGTCAGCCATGATGCTACAGCAAGCCGGTGCACAGCTGGTGCCGCTTGCTAGCCCTATTGATCAAGCAAAATCGATCAAAACAGCCCAGGAGCTGCGCTACATGCGCAACTGCATTGCGCGTGCCGATGAGTGCGTACACAAGGTGCAGCAGTGGCTGTGCCACGAGGTGATGCAGGGGCAGTCGATTACAGAGCAGGATGTTGGCAAACGCATACGGCAAGAGTTCGCCGCATCGGGTGCTTGTGATGTGTCGTTTGCACCGATTTGTGCAGCAGGGGAGCATGCCGCTGTTGTACATTATACCCAACTGGATGATCAGCACCCTATTCAGCCTGGGCAGCTGTTTTTAATGGATGTAGGGGCCTTGTACGACGGCGGCTATGCCACCGATTTAACCCGTACTTTTTTGGTTGGCAACGCTGCAATGCAGGCAACACCGCAACAAAAACAGCGGTTTACCACGGTGCTGCAGGCTGCTATCAACGGCATGACGGCTCGCTTTCCTAAAGGCACATCGGGTGTACAGCTCGATGCTTTGGTGCGCGCTGCATTGTGGCAGCAGGGTTACAACTATGCACATGGTACCGGCCACGGTGTGGGAATTCACGTACACGAAAGCCCGCCTCGTGTCTCGCCAGCCGGGCATGAACCGCTGCAGGTTGGACAGGTTTTTTCGATTGAACCGGGCCTGTACCTGCCCAAATGGGGTGGTATCCGCATCGAAAATCTCTGTACGCTGCTAGACAATCCCAATCATATAGGCTATAATTGTGTGTTGCCATTGAGTTTTGCGCCTTTAGATGAGCGCTTGATTGAGATGAGGCAGCTAACGCAAGAGCAGCAGCGTTTTTTGCGCTACTTTGCCCGCTGTTTTGCGCTTGCAAACGATGAACTGCCGCCTCTGTTTGAGCAAGCTCAGCCGTAAACGAGCATTGCCTTTGGCTGCAAAATAGGGAGACAATAAAACATGTCACTTACACCTTCGTCACCCGAAGCGGTAGCCGTTATTGTCAACAGTGCGGCAGCACAAGAGGTTGCTGTTGTGTCATTGGTTACCCTCATGGTAGTTGCCACCATTGTTGGTATTTTATCGCACCGCTTTAGTCTGCCTTACACCGTGCTGCTCATGGCTGTGGGTATTGGTATGTCCTTTTTGCAACTGGTGCCCGAGCTACATTTAACGCAAGACCTACTGATGACCGTGTTTTTGCCGGCGCTGCTGTTTGAAGCCGCCTTTCACTTTCCGGCTCGCGAACTCAGGCAGTTTGGGCTTACCATTGGTACACTGGCTATTTTTGGCGTGGTGCTTACCGCTGTGTTTACCGCACTGGTGCTGCAGGTGGAGTTTTCGACATTTGGCTTGCAACACGATGTCACCTTTTTGCATCTGCTGCTGTTTGGCACACTCATTGCTGCCACCGATCCCATCTCGGTCATTGCCCTCTTGCGTCAACTGGGTGTCGACAGACGCATCTCTGTGCTGATTGAGGGGGAGAGCCTATTTAACGACGGAACAGCCATTGTATTGTTCCTTATAGTGCTGCAGGTTGCCACCTCGGGCTCTTTTCAACCATCCGATGTGATATCCAAGCTGGTTTTCATCTCGTTAGGAGGTATTTTAATTGGCACCTCCATGGGCTTTGTTGCGCGATTTGTTATGGGTTTTACGCGCGATCCACTGCTCATTATTGCGTTGACCACTTCGGTGGCCTACGGCAGCTACCTGCTGGCCAATAAGCTTGGGGTGTCGGGTGTGTTGTCAACTGTATTTTCAGGCATGGTGGTCGGCAACACCGACTATAAGCAGGGGTTAGGGCTCAACGCACGCGTTGCCGTTATGAGCTTTTGGGAGTATATCGGTTTTCTTATTACCAGCGTTGTCTTTTTGCTGATGGGCTTGGAGCTCAATGTGCCGCTGCTGCTGGATCATCTCGACATGATTCTGTTTGCTTTTGCCGCTGTACAGGCCTCTCGCCTGGTGGCTGTCTTTTTACCCATTCCGGTACTGCGTCGACTGGGACAGTCTATGGCCTACAAAGATGCCACAATGGTGTGGTGGGGTGGTCTGCGCGGTGCTTTGTCGATGGTGCTGGTGCTATCGCTGCCCGAAGATATACAAGTCAGAGACTCTCTCATTGCCATGACTTTTGGTGTGGTGCTGCTATCAATTATTGTACAGGGCAGCAGCATGGGCCTCCTGCTCAAGCTACTCAAACTCATGCCGCGCGCCAGCGACTCGCAAACCTTTTTAAACACAAGTTTAGCGCGCTTGCGCGCCATTGATGATCAGCAGCGCACGCTCAAACGGCTGTATGGTTGCGATACACAAGCGGCACAAGAGATTGCTCAAGGTTTGCACAAACAGCGGCAGTCTATTTTAGATGAGCTACGTCGACGGCAGCAAGATCCAAGCTTTTTGCACGCCATGCAAGAGCACAAAATGCACCTACAGCGCTACATTAAGCAGGCAGCACGCCAATCGTATCGCGAATCCATGAACGCGAGTCTTATTAGCGAGCAGCAGGCAGCCGAATTGATTCAAGAGCTCATTGCCGAACAAGAGGAGGCAACCTGTGTGCCCAAAGAACCCCAAAAAGCTTCACCCAGCACAACACCACCAGATGAAACTAAGTCATGATAAGTCCACACGATTGCGTTCCTTGCTGTTATCATCCCAGCACAGCCGTTGTTGTCGATAGCAGCCGCAGCAACATGCAACAGCTGCGATCGCTACTACCCCAGTTCAACCGGTTTTATCGCTTCTATATCAACTCCATTCAGGCGCTGGAGTTTCTCGACAGCCGCCAGCACCCCCTTACACTCGAGCCCTACTGGCAGCAACAGCCCCATAACCCCAACTGTTTTCGCAGCGGCATCTTTGAACAAGCTGTACGCAGCCTACTGCAACGCGCCTTCGACCCCCAACGCCACCAACAAATAACAACCGTGATTGCCAACCAACCCCTGTTTCACCTAACCGGCGCACAGCTGTGCAAGCGCATTCGTCTGCCGCATGTGCAAACACTACTGATTGGCCACGACACCATGCTGCAAGAGGCTATCGACCTGATCAACCATCAAACAATCAACGCCTTTGTACGCAACAGTGAGCTAAACCGCCAACTAGCCACAACAGCCACGCAGTTACAGCAATACTTTTTTCAAAGCTTCTCAGCCCCCCTCTACGATCTACTGTTCTTCTTTGAGCCAAACCACCCCCTCTTCGACAAAGCGGTCGCAGAGGCATTGCAGCAGACCGTAAAACAAGTAGACGCCGCCGAATTCTACCTGTGCGGCCCCCGAGGCGATTTTATTTTGATCACCGCCAAAGGAGATTTCACCGGCTTCGTCGTACGCAGCGAAACACAAATCACCGATCTTCTCAACAGCCAAGAGGCCAAACGCGCCTCAACACGCGTTATCGAATCGCTCAAACAGGGCACACACATTCTCTGCCTACCCCCCAAAGGCCACGGCGGCCCTATCCCCGTTGCCCAATGGCAAAAGCATTTGTACGAAGCCAAAACCCTCAAAGGCAAACAGATGTACCGCTATGCTGCCGTACCCAACTGGGTTGCTCTCAACAACAGCTTCACCCCCCTGGCCTACTGCCCCAAACCTGATCTGCCATTTCCAGTTGATGCGGATAAATCTACTCTCGATTTTTGAACGACCAAACCGATTGAATTGAATCCACATTTGCAACGGTTAGGTTTTGGTTTAGGCAAATTTTTAAGCAGAGTTGTTGCACTATTTGCAACCCTATCTCCCGATAGAAGAAGGCCGCGATGTGACGGATCGTATTTTGGGCATGCCGTTGGAGAAGTTGCAGCAGGCTGGGTTAGATAGGTCGTTGGGCGTATGCAGCCCGGCGCCGTCACAGCAAGAAGCTACAAGCAGCGTGCGGGTAAATAGGGGGCGTTAAAAGAGGAGTGATTGAGTTAGCGGACGCCGACAATCTTATGTTCAAGTTTGGTTAATAGCTGCGTGATGCGTTGTTTGGATAGGTGTGTGATTTTGCGGATCTGCTCCAGGGCTAAGCCCTCTTTGAGCATACCCATGGCGGCTGTTTCTAGTCCTTTTTGCATGCCAAGTCTTTCGCCTTCCTGCCGCCCTTCTAGCCGCCCTTCTTGTTTTAATGCACTCGCCACAGTCATAGCACTACCCTCCTCTTGGTCACCAAGATGCCTTCCTATCTCTTTCATTATACCATGTTTCTCATCTTTTCGACCAGCCAAAAGAGCATAGGTCAATGCCGTCTCAACGAATTCCTGCCCTTGCGGGGTCTTTTTAAGATGCTTGAAATTGTCCCACATTTTCTCGAGAATCGGCAAGATCAATTTCCCCCGCCGATGCTTGAGAAGCATTAGCAGAATGCCAGTAGCGGAACCATCGTTTAGCTGCTCGTCAGGGATATC
>JBCCEX010000013.1:0-14503 GCA_039030035.1 Myxococcota bacterium | reverse complement strand
TGACGATGATGATTCTGTCGTCGTTGAGACTGATCGTTCCACCATCCTAATTTTGCAGGTGCAAGAAGAAGTTGTTCACGTCCTTGGTGGCGGATCCGTTCGAAGAGGTCGTGTCCGCGCTCGTCAATCTCGGCTATCCGCGCAACCGCGCCGAGCGCGTCGCCGAGGCCGCCGCGAAGGAAGCCGGTGATGGCGCGTCGCTCGAGTCGTTGATCCGCGTCGCGCTGAAGGGGTTGGCGAAGTGAGCGACCCGATCGAAGTCGGCGCACAGGATGCCGTCTCGCTGAGCGGCGATCTCCAGGGCGAGGAGGGCGGCTTCGAAGAGAGCCTGCGTCCGCGCACGCCCACCTTCATAAGATTTATTCTATCAAAAAAAATCTACTTATTGCAAGCCTTATATTCAAATTAATTGCTATGTGGCAAGCTCTTCTTTTTATACTACACTATTTCTCGATCTTTCGATCGTTTGCAACAGGGCCAATATAGAGACTTAAATTGCCCAAGGCCCAAGCATGTTGTGGCGAATGGATGGCAATGTAGCCGGGTTGACCCCCTGTCAAGCGAACAAGCACATGTTACACTGGGGGCATGGTAGATAAATTGACGTTTCAGGAGCTGATTTTGCAGCTGCAGCAGTTTTGGGCGCGGCAGGGTTGTTTGCTGCTACAGGGGGCCGATATGGAGGTGGGTGCCGGTACGCTGCATCGCCATACGGCGTTGCGGGTGTTGGGGCCTGAGCCTTGGTGCTGTGTGTATGTGCAGCCGTGTCGGCGGCCGACCGATGGGCGTTATGGCGAAAATCCCAATCGGGTGCAGCACTACTATCAGTTGCAGGTGATCTTAAAGCCGGCACCGGCCAATCCGCAGCAGCTTTACCTAGACTCTTTGCGGGCTATTGGGCTCAATCCGGCTGAGCTAGATGTGCGATTTGTTGAAGATGATTGGGAGCATCCGGCGTTGGGTGCTTGTGGGCTGGGCTGGGAGGTTTGGGCGCACGGCATGGAGGTGACGCAGTTTACCTACTTTCAGCAGTTTGGTGGGCTGCAGCTGCAGCCGGTGAGTTGTGAGCTGACCTATGGGCTAGAGCGGCTGGCCTGTTATCAGCAAAATGTGCCTGATATGTTTGCGTTGACCTGGGGGCGGTTGCCGAACGGGCAGACAATTACCTATGGGCAGCTGCATCGCGAAGAGGAGCGGCAGTGGTCGCATCACAATTTTGAGCAGGCCAATGTTGACATGTATCGTCGCCATTTTGCCGATTGTGAGCAGCAGGCGCAGCAGCTTATTAAGCAAGATCTGGTACTGCCGGCCTACGACTACCTGTTGCGCTGCAGCCATTTGTTCAATGTGATGGATGCACGTGCAGCGGTGTCGGTTACCGAGCGGGCCAACTATCTGGCCCGTGTGCGCCACCTTGCTAAGGCCTGCTGTGAAGGCTATTTACAGCATCGGCAGCAGTTGGGTTTTCCGCTGTTGTCAACTACGCAAAACAGCAATAACCGGGAGAAAGACAGTGCTGGTAGACACCCATTGCCACATACACCATGAACCGTTCGATGCCGATCGTGATGCTGTGATACAGCGCGCCCGCCAGCAGGGAGTGCAGCGCTTTGTGGTTGTTGGCTGCGATGTGCAAGACTCACACAAGGCGCAACAATTGGCGCTGCAGCATAGCGATATGGTCTACACCGCCGGCATTCATCCGCACGAAGCGGCACAGGCCCATGCAACCGATCTCGACACCATTGCGCAGCTGGCCGATCATGCGCGCTGCAGCGCTGTGGGTGAGTGTGGCCTAGACTATTCGCGACCAGACAGCAACAAGCCTGCGCAGCTAGAGTGCTTTGCCAACCAGATCGATCTGGCCAAACAGCTCGACAAAACATTGGTGGTGCATGTGCGTGATGCGTGGGGCGACTGCATCGATCTGCTCAAGCAGCGGCAAAACGGGCAGCTGCGCGCTGTATTGCACTGCTTTACCGGCGATTGGAACAACGCTTGCAAAGTGCTGGATTTGGGATTTTGGATCTCTATTTCGGGTATTGTAACATTTCACAACGCCACAGCGCTGGCGCAGGTGGTGGCCAAGCTGCCGCAGCAACAGCTGCTGGTTGAAACCGACTGCCCCTACCTGGCGCCTGTGCCGCATCGCGGCAAGCGCAATGAGCCGGCCCATGTGCAGCTGGTGGCACAAAAGGTGGCGCAGCTGCAGCAGTGTGATCTGCAGCAGATTTTGCAGCAAACAGGCCACAATGCGCAGCAGGCGTTTGCTTTAACAGCTCCATGAACCACAACAGCCTCTTTTCGCGTTTGTCGCAAAGTTGTGTGGTGCGCGTCTGCTCACCTGCTCATTTGCGAGCGCGCGTGCATGTGCAACTCATTCCGCTGCACCCCCTGCAGGGCAAGCCGTTTGTATCTTGCGACGATTTTGTAGCAACTGCCGCGCAGCCACAACACGCTGCATGGGCAAAACAGCAGCTGCAGCCTGTGCCCATCCTGGCCGATGCGCTGCAGCTTACACAGCAGCAACAGGGCTACCGCCTGGCCGCCGACAACCTACCGCAAGGCGATGAGCCCTTTTGTTGGCACCTATTTGGCGGGCAGCCGCTCAACAAAACTTTGCTGCGCCAGGGCCAAATTGGCCACGCCCCCTTTTGCGACACTGCCTTTACCAACCCATACCATACGCTATCACCTACAGCATACGGCAAGCAGTTTGCCCCCTACTTTTGCAAGCAGCAGATTAACACCAGCCATCCGCAACTGATTGCCCACCGGGCCACAGCCTGTTCGTTTCCCGACAAAGTGCCACAGCTGAGCACCCATGTTTTGGTGATTTCGGGCAGACCCTATGTGTCGTCGTACGACTTTGCTGCCCACGCCACAGCGGCCGAGATCACCGATTTTTTTGCCGTGATGCAACAGACACTCGCGCAGCTGCAGCTGCAGGGCAAACCCTACCGCTTGGCCACCAATGCCGGCAGCCATGCCAACCATATGGTACCCCACTTTCACATGCATGTTGGGCACGATGCAGCGCCGCTAGCCCCACTGGTACTACCCTGGCGCGGCCATAGGCTGCAGCTGCCTGCTGCAAGCAGCTGTGCCATACAGCTATCGCCATCGCAGCTGAAGTTACAGGTCAACCAGCTCGCCAGGCAGCTGCGCATGCAGGGTGTAACCCCCGGGCAGCGTGTGGCCCTGCACAGCCCCGATTTGCTTGCCACAACAATCGGGCTGCTAAGCAGTTGGCAGGTGGGTGCTGTGGCGGCGGTGTGCCCGCTGCGTGAGCCGCACAGTGTTGTGCAAGACTGGCTCAAACAGCTGCAGTGCCGCTGCTTGTTGACGTCATCGGCACAGCAGCTGCTGCCAGGCCTGCCCCATGTGCCACTGCCATCTATTTGTACAGCGCAAGCCAACCATGTGCCCAATCAGCTGCCCACACAAGATCACCACAAAGCCGACTGCCCCCCAACCATGCTGGCAGAGACTACCGCCGGCACACTGCTGCGCACATCTGGCAGCAGCGCGCAGCCCAAAACCGCCTACCACACCCTGCAACAGCACCTAGCCAACGCCAAGCAGGCAGCCAGCAATGTGCAGTTTGGGCCACATAGCCGCTGGCTGGTGTCGCTGCCGTTGTACCATGTGGGTGGCTTGGGTATTGTTTGCCGTGCTTTGGCCACCGGCGGCAGTTTGGCCTTTTGCCAGCCACATCAACAGCTCGATCTTACTGTGCTGCAGCATCTTAAAATTACCCACTTGTCTGTAGTCACCACGCAGCTGCAACGCCTGCTACAGCAGCCAGGCGCTCGCGAAATTTTGAGCCAGCTCACCGCTGTGGTTGTTGGCGGCGGTCCACTGTATTTGCAGCTGCTGCAGCAGGCAACAAATTGGGGTGTGCCCATCGTCACAACATACGGCTGCAGCGAAATGGCATCGCAGGTAACCGCCACCGCTTTGCCCCGCCAAGGTGAACAGACACACCATACATTGCAAACAGACTTGAGCAAGGACTTCTCATTAAACAAAAAAAGAGACTTAAAAAAAGGAAATAATTCACACAATAAAGACATGGCTTTAGGTCATGAACCAGCTACATTTTGCCATGCAGGTCGTTTGCTGGCCGATCGACAGCTATACCTGGCAGCCGATGGCGAAATTTTGGTGAAGGGGCCCATGCTGTTTTGTGGTTATGTCGATGGCAACCACATCGACCCCGCATGTGATGCGCAGGGGTGGTTTCACACAGGTGATATCGGTTTGCTGGATTGTCATGGCAATCTGCATGTGCAGGGGCGCAAAGACAATTGCTTGATCTCTGGCGGCGAAAACATTCAGGCCGAAGAGATCGAGCAGGCGCTACTGCTACACCCACTGGTGCAGCGAGCTGTTGTGGTGGCCAAACCCTGCCAGCAGTTCGGGCAGCGCCCGATCGCATTTGTGCAAATGGCCAACTCGGCCACGCTGCAGCCGCAACAGCTACGGCAGCACCTGCAGCCGCATCTGGCCCGTTTTAAAATTCCCGACACTTTTTTGCCTTGGCCGCAGCAAACACCAAACGATCAACTCAAACCTCCACGGTTTTGGTTACAAGCCTTTGCGCAAAAACAGACAAAAAACAGTGCAAACACCTCGACATAAAAGGCCTGTTTTTGTTGTGACGATAATAGCTAAGAGAATGCATGTTGAGGGTAAAAATCAACAGGCAACGCATCGGCGATTAAAACAGCCGTGATGACTTTTGCGGACTCAATGGCGACGACATAGCCGCCTATAAGAGACTTTGTTGATAAGCTTTAGCAAACATAGCTTGCTTAGCTACTGCATCCCACAAACCTGCACAGCGTGATAGCATAGATAGCAGCACGGTGTACACATGCAGCACAATGTTCCGACTTTACAGCAGTGGTTGCGGCAGCATGATGGCCAAGTTGCCGGGTTAGACGAAGCGGGCAGAGGCTGCTTGGCGGGGCCTGTGGTGGCTGCTGCTGTGGTGCTGCCTTTGGGGCATGATATTGCTGGGTTGAACGACTCCAAAAAGCTGTCGCCGCAGCAGCGTTTGTGTTTGTATCATGCTATTCGATCGCATGCTGGTTGTATTGGTGTGGCCTGTGTGTCGGCGCAGCGGGTGGATCAAATCAATGTGCTGCAGGCATCGCTGCAGGCGATGAAACATGCTTTTGTAAGGGCACAGCAGCAAAGCAGTATGCAGTTGGTGGGTGCAATGACAGATGGGCCGTACCAAGCGCCGCTACCTGCTGGTGTGACGCAGCATGCGCTGGTAAAGGCTGACGCGCAATACAGCTGTGTGATGGCAGCCTCTGTTGTGGCTAAGGTGATGCGCGATCGGCTGATGCAGCTGCTTGATGGCTACTATGCGGGCTACGGCTTTGCGCAGCACAAGGGCTACCCAACCGCCATGCATCGGCAGGCACTCAAATGCTTGGGGTTGAGCCCGATTCATCGCCGTAGCTTTGCTGGTGTGGTGCAACCGTTATGACACAGCGTCATAGTAGCTCCAAGCATAAAGGCGATTGGGCCGAACAGGCGGCACGGCAGTGGCTGCAGCAGCGGGGGTTTCGCATTGAGGCCTACAATGTGCGTTATCGTGTTGGTGAGATCGATATTGTGGCGTGGGAGCAAGAGGTGCTGTGTTTTGTGGAGGTGCGCAGCCGCCAAACAGATCGTTTGATTGTGCCGGCAACAACGGTGCGGCATGTGAAGCAGCAGCGGATTATTCGGGCAGCTAGCACCTACATGCAGCGCCATTTTGCCAACAAGTCCCTACCCTCTTGTCGGTTTGATGTTGTCTCTGTGGTGGGTTATGACAACTCGCATCGCATATGGCATATACGAAGCGCCTTTGAGCAGTCGGGCGCCAGCAGCAACCAACAAGGGGGGCCATGGCCGGTGTGCTAAATGTGATTGCCACCCCGATTGGCAATTTGCAAGATTGGTCAGCGCGCGCGCAGCAAACACTGCAGCAGTGTCAGCTTATTGTGGCAGAAGATACACGAATAACGCGCCGCCTGCTGGCAGCAGCAGGCATTAGCTGTAGCGGTATACGTGTGCTGTCGTGCCCAGCGGCACAAGAGCACAACCGTATCAAACATGTGTTGGCAGCACTGCAACAAAACAAAAGTGTTGGGTTGGTGAGCGATGCTGGAACACCTGCTATTAGTGATCCGGGTAGTGCTATTGTGCAGGCCGCCGCTGCTGCTGGTCACCGTATTTGCGTGTTGCCTGGCCCCAGCTCGCCCATTGCAGCGATGATGGGTGCTGGGCTAAACACAGCACGCTTTGCCTTTTTGGGGTTTTTGCCTCGCACATTAAACAGCCGTAAGCAGATTGTACAATCAGCCACACAGGCACAACTGGCGCTGGTAATCTGCGAATCGCCGCAGCGTGTGGCAACACTGCTCAAGCAGCTGCATGAGTGGTGTGGCCCTCGCCGTGTAGTGGTGGCACGCGAGCTAACAAAATGTTTTGAGACCTTTCATCGCGGCCTGCTGGGTGAGCCGCTATCACCGCCCTATCAAGAGCGCGGTGAAGCGATTGTGGTTGTAGATGCCACAGCACCAGCAGCGCAGCAACCCTCTGCATATCAGATGGATCAACTACACCAGCAAGCAAAACAGCTGCTGCAACAGGGGTTGTCGCCACGCGATGTTACCCAACAGCTGCGCGACAGCATTGCACTGCCCAAGCGGGAGATCTACCAAGTGGTGCAACAGCTTTACAACAGCATCAACAACCGCAATGCTTAAACACCCACAGCCGTTGTCACAAGGCAGAGGCTGACTCTTTCTGGCTCCAGATAAATCGCTTGTATGCACATGGCTGTGTGTGGGGTAGGTAGAGTGTTGCGTTGTGCAGCTGCCTGTTATCATGCAGCAACACAGAGGCTACCTGTTGCCACTGATGTTTGAAATCGTCTCCCCCCAGGTAAACAGTTAGATGGTTGCGTGCATGTTCAGTGGGTTGCGACAAATGCACAATCATATTTCCCGTTGGTCGCACAGCAATGCGTTCAATCAACCCGCCAGGCGCTGCCGCTTGCTTGTGCTGCTGAATGATCTGCACACAACGCTGCAACAGCAGCAATCTGTCGGCACCGGCTAAAGCCCCTGGTAAAAATTGGATCTGCGGCAGCGCAGATCGATCCAACGCTTCGGTTATAGCCAGCAGTTGCCCATTGTCGTAAACAGTAAATAGCTGCTCTTGCTGCTTGAGAGTAGCCATCGGCTCGCGCTGTTGAACATCTATGCGTAGTGTATGTGGAAAAACGGGCTGTACACGCACCGTTTTGACTTGAGGATGCTGTGCAACTTGTGCGGCAATTTGTTGTAGGTAAGCACCATAAAGAGGCTTGTCATGAAGATGCTGTAATTGCTGCTGCAATCGCTGCATTAACTTTGCAACAGGAGCCTCTACGACAATGTTTTTGATAACAACAAGCTCGGTTCTTACCGCATGATTTGTTGCCACCGCACAGATAAACCCTGCGACCATAAACAGTACGCTTGTAGCTAAACTGTGGTACCGTTTTTGCATCGCTTCTGCTTTGCGCTTCATGACACAAATCCTCTCCATTATAATAGCTTGCCTGAAAAGCACAGTCATGCAACCCCGCAGGCCAACTCGCATGCAAACATGTGCAATCACAAACGCATGAAATTTTAATTTAATTTAAAATTTGTCCGCGGCAAACAAAAAATGTCCTTGGATCACGCAAATTGTTGTATATGCCTTGATTATCTAAAGCTGTACGAGTATTTTTTATGGTGAGGCGATTTATTTTCCGTCAAAAATTTAGCTCATTGACGAGAGATAAATTCCTGTACAGGAGGGACTTGAATTATGATTGTAAATCGGATGATATTTAACTCAGTAAAAAAAACGATGAAAAATTTTCCATGTATTGTCATATGGGGCCCAGCATCAATAGAAAAAACAACTATAACGAACCAGTTTGCTAAATCTAATTTTAGATTCACATGCAAAGATGAAGAGCACTTAGAAGGCATTAAATCAGATTTAGAAGGCTTTTTGGCACGTTGCTACAAAATCGTGTTGGTAGAGGAGGTGCAACGGCTTCCTGAATTGTTAGACACGCTAGATAGCACATCAAAGAAATTTTCCTTTCGCTGTGGCAGTTTTTTATTTAGCAGCAAGATTTCACCTGAGCTATTAGAGTATGACAACCAAAAAAAATCCAATTGTATCACCTTCATTAACATCAGCGGCTTTCAGCTTGCAGAAACATGGAGACGCCATTCTTCAAAACTATGCGACCGCATCGCTGCAGGTCAGCCAGATAAGTTTCAAGCACTCAAATACAACTACACACAGCAGGAGCTGATGCTCTCTTGCGTGACAGGATCGTTTCCCGAACCTGCACTCAATCGGTTCGATCAGGCTTTTTGTCGTGAATGGCACACCAAACGCCTGCAAACCTATATTGAGCAAGAAGTGATGGCCATCGACACCAAACTGCAACCGCCTATTTTTAAGCAGACCATGCGCAAACTTGCTCAACTGAGCGCCTCGTCGCTGCCGGCACAAATGCTGACGCGAAAAATTCCAAAGATTTCTCATGGCACACTGGCAAGCCACCTAAAAATTTTAGAGGGAACAGGTATGTGGCGTAATCTTGCCGCCTACCCAGACACATCGCACGATGAGGAACCTGAAACATTTGGACTCATGCGCGACAGCGGCATGCTGTGCCACATCCTCAAGATTACCTCGGTATCAGAACTTGAAGGCCATCCAGATTTTCCTGTGATTTGGAGGTCTTTTGTTTGGGAGGAGCTGCTTAAGGGTTTTTCTGATCGACTGATTTCCATACAGCCATATCACTTTACCAGCCAAAAGGGTGAGCCGCTGCTGCTGCTTGAAGGCTCATTTGGCAAGATTCTAGTTGGGGTGCAAACAGATCCCAAACCACTTGACCGGCACAACATTCTCAACACTCTAAACGCCGAAACACACAACCGTGCGCAGTATTCCTATGCAATTGCCATTACTTTTGGTAGCCGCATTCGGCAAGTAGCCGACAAAGTCTTTGAAATTCCAGTCGGATGCATATAACATAGTATGCATGTTACAGATATCTATCCAGGTCTAAGCAAAGGTCTGGCTGGTGATCGATCTCGCAATTGTTGTCATCTACCTGGCTGTTACGTTTTTGCTGGGGGTGGGGCAAAGCAAGCGCTCCAACAGTGTGCAAGACTTTGCCCTAGGCCATCAACGCTGCAGCACTGCTACTTTGGTTGCAACTCTATTTGCCACCGGCATTGGTGGCTTTTCTACTTTGGGCGTATCGGAGCGTGTTTTTAGTGTAGGCATTGTCTTTTTGTTCATTTTTTGGGGCGAGCCCATCAGCAATTTGATTGCCGGCCAGTTTCTTGCCCCGCGTGTACAACGCTTTAAGGGCATGATTTCGGTAGGCGATATGATGGGCCATTTTTATGGTAAGCCAGGCACAGTCGTGACTGGAATCGCTGCAACTCTCAAATGTACAGGATGCGTTGGGGGGCAAATTGGTGCTTTGGGATACCTGCTGCATCTGTTTTTTGGCTGGTCGCAAAGCATAAGCTTAGCCATTGGCTACAGTGTCGTGATTTTTTACTGCAGCTTTGGCGGCATGCAGGCAGTTGCCCTCACCGATGTGCTGCAGTTTAGCATTTTGATTCTTGCTATTCCCACGCTGCTGCTTGTGTGTGTGCAAAAAGCAGGCGGCTGGGTACACATGCTCGAGCATGTACCCCACACCCACTGGATGATCCCCCCCGCAGGCACCGATGGTTTTCAGTACATGTTTTCGTTTATCGTCTTAAGCATCCCCTTTTTAACCCCCCCCTTTGCCCAACGCCTACTCATGGCCAAAGATGGCCAACAAGCGCGGCAATCGATGTTTTTAACAGCAGCCATCGGTTTTCCCTTTTTCTTAGCCTGCGCCCTTATCGGCCTCACCGCTTTAACCCTCGCACCAAACATCGACCCCAGCGTAGCCATGCCCTATCTAGCCAACACCATGCTCATTTCAGGCATTCGCGGCTTTGCTCTTGTAGGCATGCTGGCTATTATTATGTCTACCGCCGACTCCTTTTTGCATGCAGCCAGCATCGCCTGCGTACACGATGTTATACGCCCACTGTGGCCCAACAAAATAACCAACAGCCTAGAACTACGCTGCACACGCATTGCCACCTTTGTATTGGGATACGCCGCCATGGCCTTTCCTTTATGGGGCGGCACCCTCGTCGATATTTTATTTCTAGCCTTTCACTTTTGGGGCCCCATTGTCGTACCACCACTATTTGCCGGCCTCATGGGCGTTCGTGCATCTACAACCGCTTTTATCATGGCTGTTGTCGCCGGCATCTGCTACAGTGCGCTACACAATATATGGTTGCAACCCCTTGTTCATGTCGACAGCCTATTGCCAGCCACACTGCTCAATGCTGTTGTACTATGGGCCGTACACACACTGCAGCAACGTCGGGCCAAGAGGCTACTCATCTAGAAATTGTTCAAGCGTTTTGTAAAACCAGCTGCCGTAAATTTTAGAGTTCTTGCTATGCTGTCTCAAATAGAAGTTGGCTATAAATTGCTGCTGCCCCAAACGCACAACGATGGCATCTTTGCTCTTTAACGTCTCGTCAAAACTGCCGATATACCGTAGTAACTGCAGCTTATCGTCCTCATCTAAATAGGGGTTAAAATGTTTGACCAACTTAACAATCAAGCTCTCTATGCTTTCTAAGGAGACATTTGGCATAGTAGGACAAATACATGGCATCCGAGATAAATTTTCACTCCAACTTAATAACATTCCACAGCAATCTACACCATGCATTTTTTCATGAAACACATGCGATATAAAACTCCTCTCCCCATCAAAATACTCATCTAAAAGAAACTTAATGAGTTTCACTATCTCATCAGAATCATAATCGCGATCGTCCAGGTTTCTTAGCATATTTTCAATGCTTAAAAAATTTGAGCTGCTTAAATTCTTGATATCATCTGGAGGTGCAAGTCTCTGTTTAATCTCTTTCTGAAAATCCTCAAATGAGTTTTGATCCTTCTTACAAGAAGATTCAGCACCCGTTGCAGACAGTGCAAATATAACGCTCACAGCCATAACTGCTATCAGTCCCCTTTTTTTACTTTGTTGCATGGTTTCTCCTGTTATCTCCCTATTTGGAAATCGATTGAGTTTTGTTCTATTCTAAGATAGAAAAGCAGATTTTGACAAACATAAGCAGCGCCAATGGAGCAATCAACACACAATCAACAACCGTTAGTGAGGGCATGGATGAAAAAAATAGCAATTGGTTTGGGGCTATGCGCAGTGGTTATGGCAAGCGCTTACTATGGGCTACCGCGGCCTAAAGAGGAGCTGCCGCCTGTGTTGTTGCAGGTGGGGGCGTGGTCTTTAACCGATCACAACGAGCAGGCTTTTGGCAACAAACAGCTAGAGGGCAAAGTGTGGATCGCCAACTTTTTTTTCACACGCTGCCCAACAATCTGCCCCGGGCTCATCAAAAAAATGGCGCAACTGCAGCAAGATCTTGCCGATCAAGCCGACGCCATCTCTTTTGTGAGTTTTAGTGTTGATCCACAGCACGACACATCGCAGGTGCTGCAGCAATACCGATCAACAAAACAGCTCGACGCCATGCCAAACAACTGGACATTTGTAACAGGTGACAAAAAGCAGCTGTATGAGCTGGTGGTGCAGCGCATGAAACTGCATGTAGGAGAAAAGAGGCCGCTACAAGATGGCTCGCAACGGTTTGATATTGGCCATGTGGCACACTTTGTACTGTTTGATCAGCAAGGCAACCTACGAGGCCTATTTGACACCACACCGCAAGGGCTGCAGCAGCTACAGCATACAGCCCGCCTACTCACTCGCCACAACACCACCAAACATTCATGAGCCACCAGCATCAACCTGCACCGCTGTTTGCAACATGCGTCGCAGTTTTTGTTGTGCTGCTAGGCGGCAACCTTTGCTTAGCCCACCCACCACAAGTAGGCAGCAATGTACTACCCAAACAGCTGCAAGGATCACAAGTTGTTGCCGATCGCATCGGCTCTTTTGTACCGCTAGACATTGCTCTTACCAATGAGCGCGGCGAGCCGGTAACCCTGCAGCACTATTTCAACATCACAAGCTCCCGCCCCGTTATTTTGACACTAGGCTACTACCGCTGCCCCATGCTATGCAGTTTTGTCATGGGCGCATTGGTCAAAGCACTGCAACAAATCCCACTGCAACTAGGCAAACACTACAGCATTGTCTCAGTCAGCATCGACCCCAAAGAGACCCCACAAACAGCCGCCCTACGCCGTGAATCCTTTGTCAAACCGCTGCTACAACAGCCCGCCTCCCCCACCGATCTCACCCAAGCAGATTGGCATTTTCATGTCACCACCCAACAAGAGGCCCAACGCCTAGCCCAAGCCGTAGGCTTCGGCTACCGCTACGACAAAGCCAGCAACCAATATGCCCACGCAGCCGCCATTTTCATTCTATCACCCAACGGCAAACTCAACCGCATTCTCTACGGCGTTGAATACCCCCCCCCACAACTACAACAAGCCCTCAAAGAGGCCTCCGCCGGCATCATCGGCCGCCTCTTCGAACGCGTTGTACTCAGCTGCTTTCACTACGACCCCAGCAGCCACCGCTACGGCATCTACATTTTTGGCATCACACGCCTATTTGCAGCCCTCACCGTTGCCATACTCATAGCCGCTGTGCTCACCCTACACATCAAAGAGCGCTGGAAGCTGCAACAGCAAAAACGCCGCAACTAAAACCCGCCACTATGAGCCCACAGCTAGATAACTATCCTAATCATTTTGCCACTCTGTTAGAATTCGTATTTGAACCGAAAAAAGTTGCTTCGAGAAAACAACGCAGGGGGTGTCGATGAGTTATGGCTGGGTAGCACAAGCCTGCGTAAGCTCGGTGTGGGCGATGGCTACCTGTTTGTTCTGACTTCGACACTTTCTCCAAGACCACCGTGATTTGACCCCCATAAAATCTACATATCAATTTTCCTCCAAAATGTAGTGCCCCGCATTTTTCGGAAAACCAAAAAATATCGGAGTATGCTTGCGCGAAACGTCGAAGTCAGGCGACCAGTTTGTTGAATGGCCTGAACTAATGTGGTTTGCGGGTGGTTGCGCGTTTGAGTTGGTCCAGCAGCTGAGCAATGCGCCGCTTAGGCAGCTCGGTAATCTGAATCACTTCAGCGGCCTGCATGCCTGTGCCTAGAAGGCGAATGGCGGCCTCTTCTAGCCTTTGCATTCCTTCCTGCAACCCTTCTTGCCTTCCTTCCTGCAACCCTTTTTGCAACCCTTTCTGCAGCCCTTCCTGCATCCCTTCTCGTTTTAATGCGGTTCTAATTGTCATAACAGCCTCCTTTTCTTGTCTTCCCAGGCTCTTAATTAATTGTAACATATTTTCACGCTCATTTTCTAGAGCAGCACAGAGACAATAATGAATGATCGCCTCGATACAATCGGCCCCGCCGGGTTGTTGTTTGAGCTGCTGCAAGTAGGGAGCCAGTTGTTGCAAAGTAGGTAACATCCGTGTACCACGGCGGTGCCGCAGCAACAGTTCGAGCGCGCCGCACATGGTGCCGTCGCATAGCTGCTGCGGCGGAATTTTGCCGAGCTCCACGGGGCAAATGGTGCCTAGTGATTGCTGGGCCAATGTGGTATCGTCAGGGTCCAGGCCATCAAAAACGCCGGTTGCTTGCGTGTCGGGCATGCGGTGGCTAAACAGAACAATTGTATACACAATAATGGGGTGTAACTCGCCTTTTTCTTGACGAATCGATTTCATAAAGCGGGCTTGGTAATCCAATGCCCGCAGTGGCAAAAAAGCGCCTTGGGTTTGCTGCTCGATACACACAAGACAGGTGGCTTTGCGGTGTGTAAAGGGAACAGCTACAGCAATATCCGCAATTCGTTCGCGCAGATAGCCATCTACCGTACTGGTATTCATAAGATAAGCCTTGGTGCAATCCAGCTTGCTGATCAGCTGGTTAGGCATATATTTTTTTATAATTTGGCGATAGACCTCTGGCTGTGAAGCTACCACCTTAAAAAGTGCGTCCCTACGATAAATAACGCGGGGCGATTTGCTGCTGGTTTTGCTACAGCGACGCGGTGCTTTTGAGGTGTGTTGCTGCATGCTGTTTTAATTATACTGCTGCCGCTATGAACAGCAACTTTTCCTGCCTGTCAGCGTTCTTTAGTAATGTCCCCCTAGTGAGTTCATTAGAACAGAAAACCAGGCAAAAAGCGCTTGAACTCGTCAAAGAGCTCTACCCAGATTTTGGACCGACATTTGCTGCACAGAAGTTGGCACAATTTCACGACCTACACATCTGCGTAGCAACTCTACGCAGATGGATGACGCAAGAGGGTCTATGGAACCCAAAGCAGCGTCAGCTGCCTGCTGTGCACC
>JBCCEX010000012.1:0-15525 GCA_039030035.1 Myxococcota bacterium | reverse complement strand
CACCCCGAACGCGGGCTTCCTGAAACCTGGTTGCGCTCGAGCGGACTCTACGAGGGCGATATCGATCGCTACTCCTGTGAGGACCTCTTCGAGGGAAAGATCGGGAGCACCAACCTATGGTTGTCGGAAGTGCACGCCGAAGACAAGCGCACGCGGCGCAACTCGGACGGCAAGACGGAGACCTACTGGGTCTGGCGCTGCCAACACGGATGCAACAGCCTACACCCAAGCCACAACGCATTGTGCGAGTACGCGTGCTGCCCACTGCATCTGCTACAGCAGCCAAGGCCAATCCACTGCCACGCAAGCAAGCTGCTGCTTCGCCGCCTGTTGCCAAAAAAAAGGCCAAGCAGCAGACAAAAAAGCCGTCGGCCAAGTCTACCAAACGCGCTGCAACAGCTGCCTCGCCCAAAAAAACCACCAAGCGTAAGCAGACAGCAAGTCGGCAAACAGCTGCCAACTCCTACCAAAAAGCGCTCAGCCGGCTAGATAGTGTAGTTGGCTCACAGTCACCGTCGGCCAAACAGCAGCAGCAACAGCTAGCCGATCAGCTCAACCAGGAGATCAAGCAAGATTATGCCCAACGCGTGCAAGCTCTGATTCAAAGCGGTTATCGGCTGCCCAATGTGCTAAGTGCTTTTGAAAAGAGCCACCTGCATGTGGTGGTGCGTCTATTTATAGACCCACAAGGCAATCTGCTGCAGGCAAAAATAGACAAACCCTCACAAAATGCCGTTTTTGATCAAGCTGTGATGCAGGGCGCCAAACAGACAGCCCCTTTTGGGGCACCGCCCAAGCATCATGCCGATTATTATCGCACGCAGGGCATCGCTCTTGAGTTTTGCCCTACTGCTTGCGCCAATCAATCATCCTAAATCGGATCACTCTTTTTTAGTGCGTGCATGTGCGTGCCGTTTTCCTCGCAGCTTGCTTTGCCGTTTATGCAGCTGTGTTCCAACCTTATACACCGTCTGATTAATAGAGGTGTACATGTCTTCTGAGGTGTTTTGCCCCTGAATACGAGCCCTACCCGCACTCACCAACATCTCCACCATCGCCATGCCTTTTTTTGCCGGGCTCAAAATTGCTTCGACCTTAGATAACCTCCGAACATGCTGACGCAGCTTCCGAATCTGATTGATGCAGTGCTGTTTGAGTGCCTCGCTTGCTTTCATGTGTCTAAATGTAACCAGAATGCCCATATAACACCTCCTTACTCTATATATAAGCACCGAAATTATTTTGTCAAGTTAATGTCGTTTTTTGCTATTTCATCGCCTAATCATCTGCCTTTTAGAGCCTGCATCAATTTCAGAAAATCTGCGCGAACACTGGGCGGACCTGACGCTGCAATATCAACAGCGCGCGATCAAAGCTATCAAAAAAAGAGAGGGGGTGAAGATCACCCCCGTTGCTGTGTGCACGATGTATCATGCAACTATTCACTCAGCTTGAACCTCAGGTTACCGGCGGCCGCTAAGACGGTACCCTCTAGAACAGCCCCTAAATTTTTTTTCATAAACAGCTGTTTTTGTATTTAGTCTATCGCCCGTTATGATAATCTACATATGATTATTAGTTCAACATGAACGATCGGCCAGTGAGGGAGAGGCCATGTGTGGGATTGTAGGTTATGTCGGGCACCGCGACGCACAATCTATTTTACTAAGTGGTCTGCAGCGGTTGGAGTATCGTGGTTATGATTCGGCCGGTATTGCTACCTGGAATCCGCAGTCTCGCAAAACCTGTATTCGGCGTACAGCGGGTAAAATTAATCGGTTAAATTATCTGTTGAAACGCACTCCCTGCTTGGGAAAGGTGGGGATTGGGCATACACGATGGGCCACGCATGGTGAGCCGACGGCGGCCAATGCGCATCCGCATCGCAGTGGGCCTATTTCGTTGGTGCACAATGGCATTGTCGACAACCATCACCAGCTGCGTGAACAGCTGCTATCGGTGGGGTGTGCCGTGCCCAATGCTGAGGCCGATAGTGCGGTGTTAACGCAGCATATCTCTTGGTCAAAGCAGCGTTATGGTGCCATACAGCAGACTGTGCCGCGCGCTTTGCAGCAGGTGGAGGGTGCCTTTGCGTTGGCGATTTTAGATGAAGAGGAGCCTGATAAGTTGGTGTGCGCGCGCCGCTGGTCGCCTTTGGTGATTGGCATGGGGCAACAGGAGATGTATGTTGCCTCTGACGTGTGGGCGCTGCTGCCTTACACCCGGCAGTTTATGATTTTGCAAGATGGTGATGTGGCTGTGGTGCAGGCCAACCGCATTCATGTTACAGATCTGCATGGCGATCAAGTTGAGCGTGTGGTGCAGTGTGTGGCTGACCCCGAAGAGAGCTACGATAAGCAGGGTCATAAGTTTTTTATGACCAAAGAGATGCATGAGCAGCCGGCTGTGGTCAAAAAAGTGCTGCAGCAGGCGCATGTGGGTCGCGATGATGGCCTGGATCTACAAGGGCTTCCTATTGAAGAGATTGCTGACTCTGAGCGTATTGTTGTGGTGGCGTGCGGCACCTCTATGCATGCGGCTGCTATGGGCAAATACTGGATTGAGGAGCTGGCCGGTATTCCTGTAGAGGTGCAAATGGCCAGCGAATTTCGGTATCAGCGCTGCCTGGCCAACGAACAAACTGCGCTTATTGCTGTGTCGCAATCGGGTGAAACTGCCGATACATTGGGGGCGCTGCATGCAGCCAAACGTGCTGGTGTTTGCCGTGTGTTGGCGTTGTGCAACACACCGCACTCGTCGCTAACACGGCTATGTGAACAACATTTGGGTACTTTATATACCCATGCCGGTATTGAAATTGGTGTGGCCAGTACCAAGGCATTTTTAGCGCAGGCGCTGTCGTTTTATTTGCTGGCTTTGGCTCTTGGCAAGCGCAAGGGCACCCTGGCGCAATCGTGTGTGCGCTCACAGCTACAGCAGCTATCATGTTTGCCACAGGTGCTCACAGCGGCGCTGTCGCAACAAGAGGCGATTCGCCATATTACGCAGCAGCATCTGCAGGCTACAGGCATGTTTTTTATTGGCCGTGGCATTTTTTATCCTCTCGCTTTAGAGGGGGCACTCAAAATGAAAGAGCTGGCCTACCTGCATGCGCAAGGGTACGCTGCCGGTGAGATGAAACATGGCCCCATCGCACTGGTCGATGAGCAGTTGCCTGTGGTGGTGCTGATGGGAGTTGGTGAATATCGCGCCAAGGTGCTGGCCAATCTGCAAGAGGTTCGTGCGCGCAAGGGGGTCACCATTGGTGTGGGTTGGGAGCAAGACACGCAGCTGTTTGACAATTGCCACCAATCTATTCGGCTGCCGTGCCCAACCGAAATTGTCTGTCCGTTTGCCGTTTGTGTGGCTTTGCAGGCGCTTGCTTATCACCTAGCCGATGGCAAGGGCATTAATGTAGACCAACCTCGCAATTTGGCCAAAAGCGTTACCGTGGAGTAGTGTTATGTCGCAGCAGCATGCAGATGGTTCTAAATTTGATAGCTTCGAAGCACTGGTACGCAAGGGTGACAAGCAGGCGCTGTCGCAGCTTCTTGAAGCATGGCATCCTGCCGATATCACCGAAGCGATGCAGCAGCTGCCTGTGCAACTGTGGCCGCAGGTTGTCGATGCGCTGGCCGATTGGACCAAGCGGGCGCAGGTGGTTACTGAATTAGAAAAAACCGCTTGGCCAGACTTTTTATCGCGCCTACAACCCAATGTGATTGCCAAGCTCATCAAAGAGATGGAGTCGGACGACGCAGCCGATGTGGTTGGCTTTTTGTCTGAGGAGCAGAAGCATTTAGTGCTGTGCTCACTCGATACAGCCGAACGGCTATCGCTGCTGCAATTGCTGGGGTATCCCGAAGACTCTGCCGGTGGCATCATGCAGCTAGAGCGCGCACAGGTGTCGCATACCGCCAATGTGGCCGATGCTATCAAAACCGTACGCTCGCTGGTTGAAGAGGATGTTGAGGTGCTGGTTATTTGGGTTGTTGATGATCAGCAAAAACTGATTGGCAGCTGTGGCTTGGTTGATCTGCTGCTGCACAAATCCACCAAACAGGTTGTCGACATCATGGACGCAAACGTAACCGGTGTCAATCCGCTCATGGATCAAGAAGAGGTGGCCGAGCTGTTTCAAAAATATGACCTGCTGGCCCTGCCTGTGCTAGATGCCAAGGGCCGCGTGCTTGGTCGTATTGTCATCGATGACGTGGTCGATGTTTTGTCTGAAGAGGCCGACGAAGATGTGTTGCAAATGGCCGGAACCAGCACCGAAGAGCTCATGCACCCCACCAATG
The DNA here is from genome assembly GCA_039030035.1 of Myxococcota bacterium. Taxonomy (GTDB): domain Bacteria; phylum Myxococcota; class UBA727; order UBA727; family JABDBI01; genus JBCCEX01. The sequence goes on along the minus strand of JBCCEX010000012.1, from coordinate 11,224 downwards.
TGCTGTCTGTTGTCAATGTACGATTGCCGTGGCTGTTTATTGGTCTGCTATGCTCGTTGGCATCGGCATTTTTGCTGCACGCTTTTGAAGATACGCTCAAACAGGCTTCGATTTTGTTTGCCTTTACCCCAGTGATTACCGCTATGTCGGGCAATGTGGCCAACCAATCGGCTACGCTGCTCATTCGCCGTTTTGCTACCCATCGGGTGCGACTACAAGATGTGCCACGCTTTTTTCTACGCGAGGTGAGGGTGGTATTAACAGTAGGCCTCATTTTAGGGGCAGTGTGTGCCACTGTTGCCGGCCTCATGCTGAGCGAGTCGAACTGGACATTTGCTGCAGTTGTTTTTTGGGCACTGCTTGCAGGCATGCTGTCGGCGGTGATATTGGGTGTCTCTATACCTGTTTTTTTACGCCATCTGGGTGTTGATCCTGCTGTTGCCGCCGGCCCCTTTGTGATGACCCTCAGCGATATTATGGGTATTGGTATTTACATGGCTGTTGCTGCTCCATTTATTGAAAAACTGACAAGCCCATAAGGTCTTATAATGGCAGTCTCCTCTTGTGTACAGATCTACTGCGACGGCTCCTGTATTCGCAACCCCGGCCCAGGGGGGTGGGCTGCTTTGCTGATTTGGCAGCCAAAAACAGACAAACGCTTGTCGAAACAACATCAAACATCGCAACGTAAGCTGCTGTGCGGCCATGAGCGCAACACCACCAACAACCGCATGGAGCTTACAGCAGCCATGCAGGGTTTACGGGCGCTGCATCGCCCCTGTGAGGTTCAGATTTTTTGCGACAGCCAGTACGTTGTACGCGGCATGAATGAGTGGCTCAACTCTTGGCAAAAACGCAACTGGAAAACAGCCGCCGGCAAACCGGTCGAAAACCAAGACCTATGGCAGCAACTATCGGCCGCGTCGCAACAGCATCGTGTAGCATGGCACTGGATCAAAGCCCATGCAGGCAACGCCCTCAACGAGTATGTCGACGAACAGGCACGCGCCCAGGCCCGTGTAGCATGCGGCTAGCGCGAGTGTGCAACAACGGTTGCCTCGCCCGCATCAATCTGCTGCCTTGTCGCGTTGGGCAGCTGCAGCAGCAACGCGCCCGTAGCTGTTATATCCACCGCCCGCCCCTGCCACACCCTGTCGCCCTGCCGCACGCACACCTGCTGACCCAATGTGATACAGTGCTGTTTCGCTCGCGCTTGTAGCTGCTGCCAACCAGCTGCATCACAAGCCTGCTGCAGCACCTGTTGCAGCGCCTGCAACACATCTACTGCAAACAGCTGCGGCGTAATTGCAACACCGCAATCGCTCAAAAAAATAGCCCGCTGCGCCATGTTGGGCAGCTGCAAACAGGGCCGCTGCACATTCATGCCAATGCCCAGCACCACCGCTTGCAGCTGTGTACCACTCCAAGCGCTTTGCGGCAAGATACCGGCCCATTTACCATGATTTTGTGTGACAGCAACACACAAGCACGACGATGGAATCGGCAACAACACATCATTGGGCCATTTGATTTTACCCACAAGGCCATGCCGCTGCAGCACATCGAGCAAACCCACAGCAACAACCAACCCCAACGACTGCACACGCAGCAAGTTTTGCGGCCGCAACACAATGCTCATAGCCAGCCCTCCCTCACCTGTCCACCAACCTCGCTGCAACCTCCCCCGCCCAGCCGTCTGCTCGCTGGCCACCACCACACTGCCATGCGGTGCATGCTGCTGCACCCACTGCCAAGCAATCGGCTGCGTCGACGGGCAGGTCACATAGGCCCGCACCTGCCCGCCCAGCCACTGCCCTTTGCAAGAATGCATCAATTCATGCTGCCAAGTTAAATCAGGTTGGCAGCCGCTTGGTGTTTGTTGCATCATACGAGAGGAAGTTTCACAAGCCAGCGGCACGTAAGATTTTAACTTATCAGAATGTATGTTGTCATTGGGGTTGATGCTAGCAGGGAATGTTGCTGTGATCAAAGGTGGGTCAAGGTGGTGTACGATGCACCCCCTTGGGATAGTTTTTTGCAGACTTCGCTCTCATCGGACCTTGCAACATAAAGAGGCCTTATGAAATGGTATAAAAAATGCTCTCTAACAGTGGTGATCCAGATCATATGCTTGACAAAAGAGAGGTTGCACAGCATAGTAGCTGTATAGGGAAATAGCAATGAGTCAGCAAAACAACGAAACGTATGCCATTATAGAGGTTGGTGGGCAGCAGCAGAGGGTTTGTCAGGGAGATGACCTACTTGTTCCATTTGTAAGTGATGCGCAGCAGGGTCAGCAGGTGACGTGGGATCGCGTGCTTTTGACAGGCGGTGCGTCTGTGCAGGTGGGTAGCCCTTATGTAAAGGGGTGTGCTGTACAGGCAACTGTTGTGCAAGAGGAGATCAAAGGGTCTAAGGTTCGGGTCTTTAAAAAGAAGCGGCGTAAGGGGTATCACAAGACGATTGGACATCGTCAGAAATACACAAAAATGCGTGTAGATGCTATTAACGTAGCGTAAGGGTAGAGTAGATGGCACATAAGAAAGGTCAGGGGTCGACACGCAACGGGCGCGATTCCAATCCAAAGTACTTGGGGGTTAAGCGTGCAGATGGGCAGTTTGTGCAAGCGGGTACCATTTTGGTGCGTCAACGCGGTACGGCTATTTGTGCGGGCAAAAATGTGGGGTGTGGTCGTGATCACACGCTGTTTGCTCTAATAAACGGTACCGTTCGGTTTGAGCACAGCGGTAAACGTGGTCGATCGCAAGCTTGCATTGAGTCCGTTGGTGCAACAGAACCGGTAGCACAACAAGCCTCGACATAAGCACTGTTTATTGATCCATGCGCATAATAGGCAGCTGGCAACGCTCTTGTTGGTCTGCAGCAGCTTTTGCGGGAGCGTTTGGTGCGTTTTTATGGTGGGCAAAGGGGCCCGCTCTGCCCAAAATGAGTCGTCATCTGCCCATTCATCAGGTGCCGCAAGTAGGCGCAGCAGCCTCTTTTAACGGCGATCTTCGTGTTATGACATACAACATTGCCCATGCCAATGGTATTAAAGACAAACCGTGGCAGATGCGTGATGCGACTTATGCACAGCAAAAGCTGCGGCAGTTAGCTCATGTTTTGCAAGAGGCGCAAGCCGATGTGGTTTTGCTGCAGGAGGTGGATCTGTACTCGGCACGTACGGGGTATATCAATCAGGCGCATTGGTTGGCGCAGCAGGCGCGCTATCCCTACTATGCCTGTAGCATTTTGTGGGAGAAAAACTATCTGCCCTATCCGCTGCTGGCAACGCCTGCACACCATTTAGGGCGCATGCGATCGGGTAACTGTGTGCTCTCTCGTTACCCGATCAAGCGGCACAGCCGGGTGGTTTTTGATAAGCCGCGCTCAAATCCGTTTTGGTACAACCTAGGCTATATCGATCGAGGAGCGCAAACGGTTGTGCTACAGCTTGGCGGCCAGCGTCTTGCAGTGGTTAATGCCCATCTTGAAGCATTCGATCAAACAGCTCGCCAGCTGCAGGCCAATAAGTTGGCTACTTGGGTAACATCGCTGCCCATGCCGTGGGTATTGGGTGGTGATTTGAATGCTCCAGCACCCGAAGCGGCGCAAAAGAGTGGTTTTGTTGATGCACCCGACATAAATTACAGCACCGATCGTACCATTGAACTGCTGCGTTTGGGCTTGCCTGCCCAGCATCAAGAGGCATTGAGGCAGCTGAAGTCTGCTCAGTCGCCACATGTTTCTAATGCCTTTACCTTTCCATCTAACCAGCCCAATCGCCAGATGGATTATCTTTTTACCTCGCGGCATTTGCATATTGTCGATGCGCGTGTTGTTCGTAAATCCAAAACAGCTTCTGATCACTTGCCACTATTCGCGCAACTATCGTTGCCGACTTCATTGATAAGTTCTGCAAAATCTCTACATACTTGTGTTCGCAAAAACAGTGAAATATAATAGAGTAATGAGAAGATCAAAAATAGGATTCGGTACCGTTTTGTTGTCTGCTTTATGTGCGGTAGCATGGGTGGCTTGCACCAAAAGCGACCCTCAGCAACAGCAGCTTTCGGCACAGCAACCCCAATGGGAGCGGGTGGTACGAAACATTAACTTTATCGATAACAACTATCCGCAACATGCACACACGCAAGATCAGCCGGTTGTTGTTAAAGATGTCAATCAGATATCTATTACAATTGGTTTTGACGTTTTTGTAACGCAAACCACAACAGCAACCAATTGTTATGTGGATATTTTAAAGATGCAGCAAGGTAAGCTAAGTGCCAGCGATCGTGTACAGCTACCAGCCAAAGCAGAATTTGCCGCCTGCTCACGGCGTGAGCGTATTTTTGCCTCTTATGTCTCTTTTGAGTTTCATAACACCATCTGCGGCTTTAGAGATAAGTTACGTATAGAGCCGCAAAAAGGTGAAAAGGTCGCGCAAGATGTGCTGCAAAGCTTGCAAAGTTTTCAGCAAGCGGCACAACGAGATGACCAACTGACAAAACAGCGGTGTAGTGCTGTGGCAAAGTTGCTGCAGCAGGTTGCCGTGGCTGAAAACGGTATTGCGGGGCTGTTGCAGTAGTTTTGCTGATCAAATCAGCAGGTCTTCATAGCCTGGGATATCTTGCAGCACTGTGCCAACGCCGTCAACCACAGCGTGGAGCGGATTATCTGCCACACAAACCGGTAGGCAGCACTCTTGTGAAATCAGCTTATCGAGCCCCTTAATTTGTGCGCCGCCGCCGCACAATACAATACCCTGCTCAATAATATCGGCAGACAGCTCAGGCGGTGTCTTTTCTAGCACCATGCGAGCACAGCCAACAAACTGACGCACATGATCTTGCAGTGCATCGCGAATTTCGGGGCTGGTTACCAAAACACAGCGCGGTACTCCCGACAGCAGATCGCGCCCCTTCACCTCAATTTGCAGCTCTTCATCGAGAGGATAAGCAGAACCTACCTGAATTTTAATGTACTCTGCCGTGCGTTCACCAATCAGAATATTGTGATGTTTGCGCACAAAGTTAACAATGGCCTTGTCGAGTTCATCACCCGCAACACGCAGCGTGTGAGAGGCTACCAAGCCGTTAAACGAGATAACAGCAACGTCTGTGGTGCCGCCGCCAATATCGATGATCATCGAGCCTTGCGCATGCTGCACCGGTAGGCCAGCGCCCACAGCAGCAGCAATGGGCTGTTCAATGAGATACACTTCGCGCACACCAGCGCCCATAGCCGCTTCACGCACCGCCTTTTGCTCAATCGATGTCACCCCAGCTGGCACTGAAATGAGCAGTCGACTGCGCAGCACAAATGAGCGCTGCATGGCTTTGCGAATAAAGCTTTTGATCATAGCTTGTGTCACACTAAAATCGGCAATCACGCCATCGCGCATGGGGCGAATGGCGGTAATGTTTCCGGGTGTTCTACCCAGCATCTCCTTGGCATCTTTGCCCACAGCTAGGGTTTTGATCTCATGGCCATCGCGCACAGTGGCCACAACACTTGGTTCGTTGAGCACAATGCCTTCACCGCGCACATGTACCAAGGTGTTGGCGGTACCCAAATCAACAGCTAAATCCACATGAAACGCAGATGTTAAGTTTCCCCACACAGTGCTTACTCCTGCACAACTCACACGTTACCATGATCATTGTGGCGCATCTACTCCTCCTCGTCAAAACGAGCCTCAACAACCACCTGTGTGGGTTGCTGATCATCCCCTGTTTTTGCTGTTGTGGCTGCTGGCCAATCTGCCAGCAGCTTTGCCGCAAGCTGTTTTGTGGCCACATTGTCAAGCAGCGCTACTTGCTGCAATACCTGTTTGGCCTGCGCTGTGGCAGTACGATGCAACAGCCTCAGCAGCAGTGCTAATTCTGCCGGCTGTGCCTGCGATATCGCATGGCGTACTGTTGGTACCAATCCAGACATACCGGCAGGCATGCTGCACAACAGCAGCTTGGCAGCATTGATGCGCACATCTGCCGATGCATCGGTTAGTCGAGCAGCAATACGGCGCGCGTCGTTGATCTTTAGCTGTCGATTAGGTGTGTACAGGCGTGTGAGCAACACCAGCGATAGCAAGCGGCAGTTGCGATTGTTTGTTTGTAGCTCTTGCAATAGGGCCTGCTGCAGTGCCCGATGACCACGAGCGTCGTCGCTCAACAACACACGCGACAGGGCAATCAAAATGGCTTCGCGAGCCACAACGCTACTTGGTGGCTGCTCGTAGATCTGCAGCAAATCGTTTAGCAACGGCTGATGCCAACTGCGAAACCCCTCACTAAGTGCAACAGCAGCAGCTTGCTGTACCTGCTTATCGGGGTGTAACAAATTGGCGACAACAATCTTCATGCTGGCTGTGCCCTTTTGTTTGTTCATTAGCCTGCCCATGCATAGGAGGGCTGCCGCTCGTACATGGGTGTTTTGCCGCTTGGCCAGCAGCAGCAGCTGTTTGAGCATGCCTGTTTCTTGACCTGTCAAACAGTTAACCAGTGCGCGTAAGCTAGCTGCAGTTTCTTGCATGCCCTCTCTGCTTTTGCTAGATGCCTCTACGGCCAACATCAGCAAGGCAGCCGCTGCTTGCGGATGACCGAAACGGCCCAATACATCTATGATCTGCAATCGGGTAGCCAAGCAGCAGTGCGGTAGAAAATGGGCTAAAATAGGGGCAGCCTGATGGCCAAGCTGCTGCAATTGTAAAGCGATATCTTTGTTGCCAATCTGATGGCGTTCAGCTTGCAGCAGCAGGGTTTGCACCTGTAAACACAGTGCCTCTTGCTCGGCAGATGCATCCGCAGCAATAGCATATCGTGCCAAGGCAAAATGGGCTCTACGCCGTACCCATGCGTGCGGATCATTACACAATTTTGCAATGGCCTGCTTAGCCCCAGTGCCCCCAATTTGCTCCCACGCATACACCACCAAAGCACGAATCACGTGGCTAGCATCGCGCTGCAGCAGGTCAAGCGTTTGTCCAGTGGCTTCGTCAAATGCATCGCGACCATCTAGCAGTTCGGCAAGTGCTAATACAATATGGGCGCGCTCAGATAGATCTATGTTGCTGTCTGCAGCAAACTGACGCAGCAGCGGCAATGCCTGCCGTGCACCCAGCCCTGCCAATACACGAGCTACACGCCCACTGCGCGTGGTTTTAAATGCTTGTAGCAGTGCGGGCACTGCCTTGTCACGCGCCAACTGTAGCACACCTTTGCTCTCCTCTCGCTGCTGCGGTTGACCGGAGATAATGTGTTCAATTGCTTGTTGCAAACGCTCTATAGGGAATTGCGCCATTGGTTTTTCCACGCCTTGCTCAGGATAACATCATCTATCTCTTGCCTCACATCTATTCTAACAGACAGCAGGGGGTAAGCGGTCGCACATAAGCTGCTTTAGCTTACTTCACATCGACGGCTTAGCCAGCCAGATTCTATTTTGCAAACACGCAGCGGTGACCTTGGCATATGTGGGGAGCTGATAGCACTACAGTATCGCCCAACAAAAGTGGGGTCGCTTTTTACTGCTTTTCTGTGTTTGTGTAAGGAATAAAAAACGGAATTTTTTTGCGGTATTGGTGTTCCCAATTGACTTTCTGAAGCTGTATATTGGAAAATTGAAATTAGACATCAACAGGGTTTGTTGCATGAGAAGAGGAGAGAAGCAAGTGGTTAAAAACAAAAAAATATGGTCGGTTTGTCTGTTTTTTGCTGTCGTGGCCGGCGGCTGTGGTAGTGACGATTCGACTACACAAGCACAAAACGAAACGGTAGCGCAGCAGCCTGATCAGCAGTCAGTCGCAAAGCAGCGAGCTCAGCAACAGGCTAAAGAGATCGCTGGTAGGGTGAAGTTGGCGAAACAAAAAATTTCTAGGCAGAGTGCTCCTGGTGGAGGGAGCTCGCTGAGAAGTGACTCACAGAAAGATAGGCAGCAAAAGAAGATTAAAAAGCAGATCAAAGACGATTGGAGAAAATTGCAAGACAGGGCTGACCAATGGGGTACAGGTAGATCGAACAGATCAGAAAAGCAATTAGAGGATTTGCTGGGAGCTTCGGAAGATCTCGCCATGGTGGCTCAGTTGATCAAGGAGATTGCCGATGTGGGGCTTAATATTGTTGTTACGAATCCCATCGGGATTGTGTATGAAACAGCTGATTTGCTGTCGTTTCTTAGATATGAATTTTATGATTATCTAAAAGGAGATAATATTTTTAAAAGGACCTACGAGTCCATGCGAGAGATGTTTTCAAACAAAGAAGACGCTCCCACAAGAGATAGGTAGCTGCTAGCAGCCAATGCGTTGCAAACAGACCAGGGGTTGTCCTGCTTGAGGGAGATTGTGCAACGGCACAAACCCCTGCAGTACCCACTGATTATCTTCTTGTGGATCGAGAATAATTTGCTGTACATTCCACTGCTGTGGGTTTGTGGCGTGAATCAGAGTAAACTTTGCTTGGCGCGCTCGCGCATCTGCCACAATGTGATCATACTGCGTGTAGTAATTTTGCAGGGCGCTTTCTAACTGCTGTGCTGTCCACATATGTTCATCGTGCGGGCGAATGCATTGTACAGCCTCTTCGTACCGCTTGTGTGCCAAGTGACGAATCAGCTGAAACATTTGCGTGCGCACCAACGCGCGCAGTGCCTGTTCATCTAACGTAGGTGGTGAGATTGAGGGGCTAGCAACAGATTGTATGTGTTGCATGTTGGGTTGCTGTAGCTGCTCCCATTCGGCAATAAGGCTGTTGTCTACCCGCTGTATCAGTTGCGCAAAAAAGGCGATGATATCATATACGGCGTCGGTTTTATTGGCATCGGGCAGTGTTTGTGTCAAGCTCTTATAGATATTAGACAGGTAGCGCAGCAGCAAGCCCTCGCTGCGTTGCAGTCCGTAATCCGACACATATTCGTTAAACGAGGCGCATTTTTGCACCATTTCGTGGGCAATGCCTTTGGGGCGAATGTTGTCTTGCAGCAACCACGGATGCTGTTTGCAAAAGGCGTTGAATGTGCTGTAGATAAAGTCAGCCATCGGTTTGGGGTATTCCACCTTTTCAAGCTGCTGCATGCGCTCTTCGTACTCAACACCTTGTGCTTTGAGCTCGGCCAGCTTTAGCTGTTTGAGTTTATCGACCTGCCTTTGCAAAATCACTTTGGGGTTTTCAAGGCAGGCCTCTGTTAGGTTCAAAACGTGTAGGCCGTAGTCGGGGTGTGTGGTGTCTAGCTGCTGTAGGGCCGAGATGAGATACAGATGCAGGCTTTCATGGGCAGAAAAATTTTGCTGTAGCTGCTCTTGCAGCTGCCAGCACGCTTTTTGAGGTTGATCGTCAGTTGGCTGGTTTTGAATAATGCCACTTTGGTGCAGCGCGCGAAACAGTGTAGCAGCCTGTCGACAGTGCTTGCGCTTGGCGGCTGTACTTTCATGGCTGTAGGCAATAAGCTGCAGCAGCTGTTTGTAGCCGTCGCAGATATTTTGTCGGTGGTTTTGCAGTAGAGTTAGCAGCAAAAAATAGGAGACGGTAAATTGTGATCGCAACGGTTCGGGCTGTTTGTTGATCAGCCGCTCAAAGGTGTTGCTATCCCAATGGGCGTAGCGCGTAGCAGGAGGGGCCTGCTTGGTCGGTTTTTTTTTCGACTGCCCCGCTGCAAAGCGGTTTTGTGCTCTTTTGTTTTCAATAACATGTGGCGGCGCTTGGCATACCACACTGCCTGCTTCGTCAAACCCCTTACGGCCTGCCCGGCCAGTAATTTGGTGAAAATCGCGTGCCCCCAAAATGGCTACCCGTGTACCGTCGAACTTGCATAACTGGCTGAGCAGAACTGTGCGAATGGGAATGTTGACACCTACACCCAGTGTGTCGGTGCCCACAACCACCTTAATGAGGCCCTGCTGTGCCAACTTTTCTGTGAGTAGTCGGTATTTGGGCAGCAAGCCAGCATGGTGCAGCCCAATGCCATGGCTTACAAACCGCTTCATGTCACGGCCAAAGGGTGTGTCGAACCGAAACTGTGCTAACTGCGTCGCAATAGCCTGTTTGTGTTCACGGCTGCACAATGAAAAACTGGTGAGATTTTGCGCGGCAGCAACGCATTCACGCTGTGTAAAGTAGACCACATACACCGGGGCTTTATTTTGGCTCAACAGCTGTTGCAGTGTTTCGTGCAGCGGCGTTTCGCAATAGCTAAAGTCTAGTGGCACTGGGCGCTGTGCGTGCGCTACCACAGCTGTTGGCCGTTGGCTGGTTGCCTGTAGCCTGCGCTTGAGCTCAAAGGGGTCGCCCAATGTAGCCGACATGAGCAACAGTGTGGCTTGTGATAGGCATAGCAGTGGCAGCTGCCAGGCCATGCCACGTGCGGGATCGGCGTAGTAGTGAAACTCATCGAGCACAACGCAGTCAATATCACACCGCTGCTGCTGTGATAGCACCATGTTGGCCAATACTTCGGCGGTGCAGCAGATAATGGGTGCTGTGGGGTTGATGCTGGCATCGCCGGTGAGCATACCCACATTTTGTGGTGTAAATTCATGACATAGGTCAAAAAACTTTTCGCTGGTTAATGCCTTAATAGGGCAGGCATAAAACGATCGTTTGCCCTGGGCTAATGCCCAAAAATGCAATGCCAGTGCTACCAGAGATTTCCCTGATCCCGTGGGTGTATTGAGCACCACATTTTTGCCGTCCATGAGCTCTAAAATCGCGTCCTCTTGCGCTGGGTACAGCTGCACATTTTTGGCGGTCATGGCATCTAAAAAGGCTTGTAAGATGCGATCGGAGTTGTTGCAGGGTATGGGTGAAGGAAGAAACAGGTGCAGTTGCTGTGCTTGCAAGTTTTTGTCTACCACGGCCATGGTGTAACACATTGTGTAGCTGATGCATATACGAATTTGGCAAACTGGTACCAATTCCCCGAAAAAATTCTCTTTGCCATTCCTTCTACAGCTGCAGCAAGGAGGTAAAAAAAAGAAATTCGCAGGGCAATGTAGCTTTTTGGTTTTGTTGACCTGTTTGACGAAATTGTTATCAGATGATGTGGGCTTATACCAATTCCATAAAGCAAATTACCAAATTCGATATCCCTCCCAATCGTTGTTCGTACTCGCATTTGGTGGATTCCTGATTTCGCGGGAAGAATAAAAGAGAACTTATTTTATAGGATTGGTATTAGAGACCAGCCGCTTCTCGATTTAGATTCAGTAAATTGGCTTGTGTCTGAT
>JBCCEX010000011.1:0-15675 GCA_039030035.1 Myxococcota bacterium | reverse complement strand
TATTAGTAAGCCCTACAACATACGATTATGAGCGGCGCACGGGATTATAAATCTCTTTTGGAAACACATAGGAGTAGCGGTTCAATCGGCAGCAATGTGGAGCGTGGTGAGTAATCGTTTGAATAAAGAGAGGGAGGAGTTGAACCAGTACAACATTTTTTGTAGCAAACCTCAGCAGCTGCATTGTAACACGGGTTGCTATTGCGTGTGATGCATGGTGGATTTGTGGCAAGCAGATCGCACTGGGAGATAAAAACATGGCACTGTATAGCTTTTGGCAATTGTTACAGCAGTGGGCTGCACAGCTGTTGGGGGCAGATCTGCATCACACAAGTGGCAATACAGATCGGCTGCGGCAGCATAGCAGTGTCTCTGCGGCAGATGAACGGCTCAATGCATTGCTGCCTGGTGGCGGTTGGCCTTGTGGGGCGATAAGCTGGTTGCAAGGGGGGATGGGTGTGGGCAAAACCGCTCTTGCTTTGTCGAATATAGCCAAACTGCAGCAGCAGGGAGCGGGGGCGGCGTTTTTAGATGCTGCACACAATTTGTCGCTGCAGCAGATCCATCGGCATGTCGATCATCCGTCACAGCTGTTGTGGCTGCGGCCGGCAACGTTGCAGCAGGCTTGCTGTATGTGTAGGCAGCTGCTGGAACAGTCAACAATGCGATTGATTGTGATTGATGGGCTGTTGGCGCTACCGGCACAGCAGGAGCTGCAACAGCCACTGTTAAACTGTACGCAGCAGTGCCATACGGCTGTTTGGATCGATGCGGCTGTATGTGAGCTTGCTGCAATGGTGCGGGGTAGCCAGACAGCTCTTGTCGTGATTGATGCACAACCGTTGTACAGTGATCGGTTATTGGCGCGGCTGTTGCGTCATGTTGCCTGCCAGGTCTCTTTGATGCCTATGGAAGACAACAAAAAAAACGATCCTGCAAGGATGCCGGATCGCTCTATTCATGCAGTTACCTTTGCCGTTAAGCAAAGACAATATGCTGTATGCGAAAAGAGCAGAAGCTTATGATGCGTTCTGGTTGCCGCTTTGCACAACAATGCGGTTAGGCTCAAAGAGAACCTCAACAAAGTCACCTTTACTGGCTCCCAATGGACCCAAAGGCAGGCGCAAAAATGCATCGCCTTCGGTCAATTGTTGTGCTTTGTACTGGCGTTTTTGCCATACCGTTGGGCTAGAACGACCGCGCGTACCTGTTGGGTAGCTCTCGGCGACAAACTTTTCCAGTGCGTCTGTTTTGCGGCCGGCCTCTCTAAGCTCTTTAAGAGTACGTCGCAGCACTGGGCCAGCATTTTTTCTGCCGTGCACCAACTTTTTGATCCCGGGGATACCCTCCAGAAGGTAGACAATCTGGCAGTCCTTGAACGAGATCAACGAGCGTTTCTTACTGTTTTTTCCATTTACCATTACCATTTACTCCTCACTCCGCTCGGCTCTTTGGCTTTGCGGATTTCCTATTGACTGCAACCAAAAGCAGCCTTCATTCTCATTGTATGGGTCTGAGCAGTTTTGTCAAGTCCTAAGAAGTGAAGTTGTTTGTTTTTCTTATGCCACAATCATAGCAGCACGCGGTCAACACTGCTTTTCTTTTTTGTATGCTTTTGCTAAATTTTTGTGTTTGGCTAAATTGAAAGTGCAGTTCAATGAAACAAACTGCATTGGCATCCGGCATAAAACAGCACAGATACATAACAATGCAGATAGATGAGAGGGGGATCTTGCAAACAAGAACCGCTCAAAAATGCAGCAACTACTAGCGTTTGGAGTATTGAAAACGCTTGCGTGCTCCGGCTTGACCAGGCTTTTTGCGCTCTACCATACGATCGTCACGACGCAGCAGCAGATTCTTTTTGAGAAGAGGACGCAGCGCGGTGTCTTTTTGAACCAAGGCGCGTGCTAAACCGTGCAATAAGGCACCAGCTTGCCCAGAGAGCCCACCGCCACGCACAGTTGCACAAATATCAATTTTTCCTTGCAGTTCAGAGAGCTCTAACGGCTTGTCAACCATTTTTTGCCACGACTCACGGGTAAAATAGTCTTGCAGTGATCGGCCATTGACTTGCATGTTGCCTTGGCCATCTTTAATCCAAACACGTGCTGCCGACTCCTTACGACGGCCTGTTGCATAAAACGATTGATTGGATGTGGTGCCTTGTGCTGATTCAGTTGCCATCTGCTGCTCCGTTGGTTGAGGTTGCTACAACTGCTGTTTTTTCTATAACAACTGTAGTAGGATGTTGCGATTGATGCGGATGACGCTCATCGAGATAGATTTTTAGCTTTTGCAGCGTTTGTCTACCCAATGGGCCTTTTGGCAGCATCCCTTTTGTGGCGTGTTGAATAATGCGATCGGCAGACTGCTTGCGCAAACGAGACAGCGTTGTGCTGCGCTCTCCACCTGGGTAACCAGAGTGGCGCCAATACAGTTTTTGGCTCTCTTTGCCACCGCTCACTTTGACATGACGCGCATTGATCACAATGACATGATCGCCTGTATCTTCATGCGGCACAAATTTAGGGTTATGTTTTCCTCGCAGCAAATGAGCAATTCGAGTGACCAAACGGCCCAAAATGAGACCTTTTGCATCGATCAAATGCCATTGACGCTGCGTTTTACCATGATTTGACAAAGGGGTTTTCATCACAATTCTCCCTCACTACACTCGATTGCACCATAACTTTTGTGAGTAGAGCTGTCAATAGTTTATTTCATATTTTCAACGATGGCCTGCGTAAAATCTGTGGTCGTAGCGGTTCCACCTAGATCAACAGTACGCATGTGTTGTTGGCGTAATACGGTTTGAACAGCAGCTTGAATACGGTGTGCCTGTTGGTGATAGCTCAAATGGTGCAGCATGAGGCAGGCGCTTTGAATAGCAGCTAGCGGGTTGGCACAGTTGCGCCCAGCTATATCGGGGGCGGTGCCGTGCACAGCTTCAAAAACAGCCATATCTTTGCCTAGGTTGGCACCCGGCACCAAACCCAAGCCGCCAACAAAACCGGCACACAGATCGGAGACGATATCACCATATAGATTGGGCAGCAGCAGCATATCAAACTGCGTGGGATCTTGCACCAGTTGCATACACAGCGCATCAACCAGCCGATGATCGCAGGTGATATCGGGATACTTTTTGGCAACGCGCTGTGTTTGCTGCAGCAGCATGCCGTCGTTGGCTTTGAGAATGTTGGCTTTGTGCCCGATGGTAATGCGGCGGCGCTTATGTTGTTGTGCATAGGCAAATGCTGCCTCGGCAATGCGTTGACAACCCTGCTTGGTCACCACTTTCATGGCAATGCTGATCCCTTTGGCAGGCTCGATTTCCAACCCTTGATACAACCCTTGTGTGTTTTCTCGTACCACCACCAGGTCAACATTGTTGTAGCGCGTGGAAACTGCCGGCAAAGTGATCACAGGGCGAATACAGGCATACAAATTCAACTGTCGCCGCAGCTGTACATTGGCACTGATATGTCCGGTACCTGTAGGGGTTGTGGTTGGCCCTTTGAGCGCCACTTTATGTTTTGTAATAGCGGCCAGTGTCTCTTTGGGTACTGCTGTGCCCTCTTGTTTGATGGCCTGCATGCCCAGTACGTGGGTTTGCCATTTGATAGGTGCTTGCGAAGCTTTAACCACCTTAACGGCCGCTTCCATAACCTCTGGACCAATGCCGTCACCAGGAATTACAACAACTGTTTGCGCCATCTGTCTCTCGTGCCATCGTTATAGTTTACAGGGGAAGCGGTGTATTGTTAGGTGGATTGTTATTGGTGTAGGGAATTTGCGCAGTTGATGCCGGCGGTTTTGTCTGCGTCTGTGCGTTGCTGCGAATTTGATTGAGCTGCTGCAATGTTTTGCGAATAGCTGGGTATAGCGCCTGCTGCCCCTGTTGCCATAGGCGTTGGGTGAGCAGTTGTAGTGCATCTTCAAACGAGCTGACTGTATACACAGCAAACCAGCCGGCATTGCAGGCCTCGACCACCTCTTCCGTCAGCATAATTTCAGCTTCGTTGGTTGTGGGAACAATAACACCAAAGCTTGGTTGGTTTTGTGGCGATTTCGTTTTACTCTGTTTTGCCAAACGCTCTTGGCACAGCCGAAAAAATCCCTCAATTTTTTCGTTAACACCCCCCACAGCCTGTACCCGGCCACGTTGATCGATAGAGCCGGTGATGGCAAGCGATTGGTCAAGCGGAGCGTGAGACAAAGCAGATAGCAGTGCACACGCTTCGGCCAAAGAGGCGGAGTCGCCATCTACATCGGAGTAGGTCTGCTCCATGCACAGTGTCGCACAAAAACCAAGCGGCACATCACAGCCAAATCGATCAGCCAGCAATCCCCGCAAAATCAAAGTGCCCTTGGTATGCAGCGGCCCTCCTAGTTTGGTCTCTCGTTCAATATCGACGATTTCACCACGACCGCAGCCGATGCGGCAGGTAATGCGCAGCGGGGTGCCAAATTCATACCCTCCCAACTCAACCACTGTCAAAGCATTACACTGCCCCATCACCTTCCCTTGGGTTTCAATGCACACACGCCCCTCCAAAATGTCTTCGAGCATATGTTCTTGCAAAAAGCCGTTGCGCTCAGAGCGTGCTTTGAGTGCCTTGCGTACATGGCAAACATCAATGCATTTGCTCTTGTCTTTGCGTGCCCAAAAGTTGGCTTCGCGCACCAGATCGGCCAGCTCACCCAAGCGAGCGGTCATTTTGTTTTGATTACCGGCCAGGCGTGTGGCATGCTCCATCACGCGGCCGGTGCTTTCAGCTGTTAATGGGCACAGGTTTTCTTGCTGACACAGATTCATCAAAAATTGGATATATTTTTTGATTCTTTCGTCTGTACACTGCAGCTCACTATCAAAGTCTGCCTTTATTTTAAAGAGCTCGTCAAAATCTGGGTCGGCGCAAGAGATGGTGTAGTAGATATCTGGCGTACCGATCAGCACCACCTTCAAAGACAGCGGTACCGGTTCGGGTCTGAGAGCAGCAACAGAGACCATGCGACCTGGTTCACCTGGGTCGTCTAGTTCAATCGCCTGATTTTTTAGCGAACGCTTAAGCCCCTCCCACGCACCCGAGTCGCGTAGCAGATCGCCCGCATCAATAATGAGATAGCCACCATTGGCCCGATACAGCGCTCCAGCATGAATACGACTAAAGTCGGTCACAGTCTCGCCAGCACGAATATGCTGCTCAATGCGGCCAATCAGATTGGAGGTGGTCGGGTGGGTCTCTTGCACAACAGGTGCACCGGAGCCTTTGCGGTGTGTCACCAACACATTCACCCGGTATCTGCCCAGTAGCGCCTCCTCTTCATGAGACTCCTCCTCTTCATCGAGTCGCCTGTTGTTGATCATCTGCACAACATTCGACTCAGGTGTTGCCGAACGCTCTTGGGGAATAAAATGGCGCAAACGGTTCAGCACATCTTCTTGCACAGCGGCAAGGTGTTGCAGTACTTGTGGTGTCTCTTTCCAGGTTATACAGGCAGATTCAAATAGGGCGGTCAATGCATGGCTAGCGGTTTTGCGCTGCAATTGCTCCAGCGCCTCTTCACTCTCTTTTTCGGTCATACGCACTTTACGAAATGTCTCTTCGAGCCGCTTTTCGAGACTTTCTGCCTTTTTTTCTAGCTGCTTTTTACGCGCGTGAGGCATGCTGTCAAACTGCTCTTCTGTAATGGATTGTCCTTGCGCATCTGCCGGTGTCAGTGTTAAGCAAGATGACGATTGCACAAGAACAAAACCGTAATCGTGCGCCTCTTGCTCAACCTCTTCGAGCGCCTCTTGCGTTTGGTGTCGGCACTGCTCCTGAATACGCTGCTGCTGTAGGTCGTATAGGTCGGAATCAAACGCTTTTTCTAATGAGGTGAGCATTTTTTCTACCAACGCATCGTAGGTTTTTTTCAACAGCGGGCCGCTGCCTGCAGGAATAGACAGTGACAAGGGGCGGTCGCGGTCAGAAAAGTTGTAGAGCAACACAATGTCGTCGGGGGTCGGCTCTTTGCGCGCTTGTTGCGACAGCACATTGTTCACGACACTGGTGCGGCCGGTGCCCGACACACCCACAACAAAAATATTGTAGCCACGCTGTTTAATGCCCAACCCCAGCTCCAACGCCGACAACGGCTGATTTTGCCGCATTGCCTCCAAATGATGCTGCACTCTGCTTTTTGGCGATTTTTTCTGCATCGCCTGTCGAACCAAGGTGGTGCGAGAAAAGCGGCGGCGTAACTTTTTGGTAGGCAACTGACGAATCATACTCTCTTTCTCCTAGTTTTACTCGAGCAGCAGCAGCTTTGTGTGGCAAGCAACACCCTGTCTCCTCACCCTAACAGTCGTTTGTAAGGTGTCCACAGATCCCCCCTGCATTTGCTCTTTCTGTTATGCATAACAACTCAGCAACCGTTTTTGTTCGCGATACAGCAAAATTTTTATCTGCGCCGCTGTTGCAAGCGCTGCTTGTAAAATAAACGATGCAGCGGCATAACAGCTCATGGTGGAGGTGGCGGGATTCGAACCCGCGTCCAAAAGATCTTTGCAACAAATTTCTACACGCTTAGCCTTCTGTTTTATTGTCACCGTATTGCCGCTCAAAAGGCAAGCTACAACACAGCGCTCTTGGCAAGTATCTCACCTGTGTGGTCACCAAGACACCCCCACAGGCCAGCTTGTGAATCAACGTTGGCAACCCTAAGCCCAAGCAAGCCTAAGACCAACGGCTATAAACGGATTATTAAGCCGCCATAGCAGGCATAGGAACGTTTGCTTGTGGAGCAAACGCCATTTCCATATTGCCGTTTCTTGTTTTTCCAGCCTTTCTACGCGGTGACCGGGACCCGCGACGTGCCATTTACCACAGCCATCTTCTGTCGAGCACCTATTCACCCCCCATTTAAATATATAGCAAATTTTTACACACACGGCAAGTTCAAGTTGCTGTGTGTGGTTGGCCGATCTATTTGGTTGGCTGCCAGTCGGTTGTATCAAGCTGCTGTAGCCATGGGATCATGGCATGGTTGGTCTGATCCATCTGCAGGGGTGTGATGGAGATTGAACCGTCGGCAATCGCTTTACAGTCGGTTCCCGGTAGATCTTCGTACCCCTTCCAGGTGCCGCCAATCCAATAGTAGGGTTGCCCTCGTGGATCAATGCGCTCATCTGCATCGGTGGAGTATTGGTGCCGCCCCAGCTTGGTAACAACAATTTGCGGCGAGGAGAGCCGTTTGGGCACATTCACATTCAGCAGTAGCGCCTCTGGCAGTGGAGTTGCCAGCAGCATTGTGCACAAATGGCGGGCAAATGTAGCTGCATGGGTAAAATTGAAGCCATGTTCAGCAACCAGCGAGAAGGCGACAGAAGGAATACCCAACGACACACCCTCCATCGCTGCCGACACCGTGCCCGAATACAGCACATCGTTGCCCAAGTTGGGGCCATGGTTGATTCCCGATACAATCAGGTCGGGCCGTTTCGATTGCAAAACATGATGCACTCCCATATAAACGGCGTCGGTCGGGGTGCCATCGACGCTGTAGCAAGCAATAGGCCCCCGCTGCCCAGGCAGGTCTTGGGCAGAACGAAATAGCCGTAACGGACGCCGCAAGCTCATGGCATGGCTCATGGCACTCTGATCGGTATGCGGTGCCACCACGGTTACCTGGCCCAAATGTGACATAGCCAAGGCGAGATTGCGGATGCCGTCTGCGGCAACACCATCGTCGTTGCTAATTAGAATGATCGGATCTTTCACTGTTCATGCTCCATTTTTACAAACATCGATGACTATCTTAACAACAAATTGTGATCGGAGCGACAGGATTTGAACCTGCGACCCCTTGACCCCCAGTCAAGTGCGCTACCAAACTGCGCTACGCTCCGTTGCCTTCCTGAGCTTTTACGTTGCATGTTCGAGCTATTTATTGTCAAGCGGTAGCTCGTTGCGCTAGCTGTTGTCGTGGTTGAAAATACATTTATCTCATTGAAAGTTGGTGTCGGTAATTTGCCACGCCGATCGCGCGAATCTAAAGGTATCCCAGCCATCCTGTTGCATCTGTCAACAGGACGAGGGTGCCCGACCTACCCGACGCTAGGGGAACATGACTAAAGAGCGCCGACAAATAGGCATAACTTGCAAAAAAAATTTTTTCTGTTATATTAATTTTAAGATGCAATAAAAAAGGAGTAAAAAATGAAAAAAATAAACTGTATGCTATTTGCCGGTTTTTTTGTGGTACAAGGATGCTCGCAAAACAAAGGGGCAGCTGAAATGAAGCAGGTTGAACAGGTTGTAAATCAATCTACACCACAAGTGATTGAAGAGAGGGTGCAGCAGCTCAAAACGAGTGGTGTGTCTGCAGGGCAAAGTGAGGTTGCTGATGCAGCAGGCAAACCGGTGCAGGCCGGTGCAGCGGGATTTTATGATAACGCCGTGGCGGCATTAACATGCTATCAGGACATTTTGCGGGGTGTATCGGGAGTTCGGTCGGATGCCTTGACTCCAAAATATAGCCGAGCGGAGGTACAAGCTGCTTTTGACAAGTGCAGCCTAAATGAGAAGGCCTGGGCCGCTGTTGTCACACAAGATTATCGCCATTTGGTGTGCAGTTCAAAAGAGGCACTCATGCAGATCAACGAGCAAGAAGATGATGACAAGAAGAGAGAGCAAGCAGATGAACTCATACAGTCGGCACTGCGGTTTTTTAGAAATGTGACAACGGCAGCCAGGCAGAGCAATGCCTACCAGAGTGAACCTTGCGAAGTGGTAGAAATTCTCTCAACACAGCTGGTACAGACCTACAGCATGGTTCAAGGTTTGCAAGACGATGGTGACTTTGATCCCTCTAAATCTGATCCGGCTTACCGCCGTATTGCACAAGGTTTATTGCGTTGGGCAGATCCAGATCAGGTGAGAAGCCGGATAAATGCGAAATCGCTAGAATTTAGTGCTGAATTAAGCCTTGGTGATACGAAAACACCAAAAAAAGAGGCAGCAAGGAAAGAGATTTTTTCTGATATTCAAAGTATTGCGAAGTGTGTAGAGTCTCGCTTGCATACAAAAATCGACAAGAATTTAACAAAAAGAGAAAATATTATGCCGCAGTTGCAGCAGCTGCAATCTACTCAACTTGCTTTTACGCAAGAGACTGCTGCAGCCTTTAAGGCGTTGAGCTGTTCCGATATGTCAAAAATAGAGCCGCAAAATTTGGATATTTTGTTCAATGGCGTTGATTTGGCATTTGCTAGCTTAAAAACATCGCTTGGTCTATTTCAGGTTGATATAGCAGACGATATTTTTAAACATTTATCCGATCTATACGAGCTGTACCTGACACAGTCTCTGTTTGGTAAACTATAGTTCATAAGCCCGCTGGCGGCGGGTTCTTGATGGGCAATCTTTTAGCACATAGCGCAGCGGCTAGCCTCTAGCGAGCGAAGTCAAGTTGCTTGAGCCGAAAAGTTGCCTGTTAGCAGTATCCACAGCACAACAACATGTGATAGCACCCCTGCTGCGATGACAGCAGCAAAGGGAAACCCCAGCAGTGCGCCGGTTACCATGCAGGCAATACGAATGTCTCGCTGCCCTAGGCGGGCCATTGTGGTGTGAGGGTAGGGATGAGCGTGGCGTAGTTGATACTCTTTTTTGGTGTAGCTGGTGAGCAGAAATCCCAGGGCGCTGCTGCTGCCTGCTAGCCAGATCCAAGCTTGTGGTGTGTGTTGAAAGCTGGCCCAAGTGATGGCGAGGGTGAGCAGAGAGTCGGCATAGCGATCTAAAACGGTGTCGAGCCAGGCGCCGTAGGGGGTTTGTTGACAGCGCAGGCGGGCAACTTCACCATCGCAGCCATCGAGAATGCAAGCAAGAACCACAACAAGGGCACCTAGGGCCTGCAGCGGGTAGCTATGTGTGGCCAACAGCAGCGCGGCGAGCAGGATCACAACAAAGCCCATACAGGTGATCTGGTTGGGGGTGAGGCCGGTGCTGGCTAGGCGAACAGAGAGTGTGCTTGATACAAAGCGGCCAATGTATTGTGAAAAAAAGCCATCTTGCTTGTTTTTGTTGAGCTGGGCCAATAGGTGGCGCTGCGCTTTTTTGATATCGGCATAGTTACAAATGCGCTGCCAGGGTAGTTTGGCTGCATCAACAGTGGGTATTGGGCTTTGTTGTGCTGTTAGGGCCTCTGCCAGGCTGTATTGATGTTGCTGGCAGCATGTCTCCATCGTGCACAAGAGGGCAGGTGTTGCATACATGAGGCCGGCATAGCGGCCATTCCATTGGGGTAGCTTGCATCCCAGAGCTACTGCTTGGTGATCTTGCAGCTGCAGCTTGAGTAGATCTGTTTCATCGGGTGAGGCGGCGTCGCTATCAACAGCGATGCACACAGGGGCGCTGCTGTGGTGGGTGACCATTTTTTGAATGAGTTCAACGGGTAGTAGATATTGGATCGATGTAATAAGAAAACAGGGGCTTTTAATGGTTTTTTTTGCTTGCAAAATAGAGTAACCGTCACCCTTTTGCCAATCAGAGACGTTGACAAACTGCATGTGGCAGCCGTATGTTGTGCTGCGGGCGATGTGTTCGAAGTGTCGACGTACCTGGCTGGCGTGGTTGCCCAGCACAACGGTGCATCGATTGATGCCGGCAGCTTGCAAACGGTAGAGGCAGTGCTGCGCCAACGACAGGCCGGCAACCTTGGCCAGCGCTAGAGGAGTTGGCTGTGACGGGTGTTGCTGAACAGCTAGAACAATTGCTTCACGGCAAGGCTGTTGCGAGCTGTGGGCGCTGGTGTGTGACAAAGAGTTTCCTTGAGATTGCTACACAAAAGCTGATACAGACAAAGTGTGATGGATCAACTTAAACAACGCTCTCTTGCGGCTGCAGCAACAGCTCCTTTTTGTTGGGGTCATCGCCTGATTTGGTGGCAGGCTGCTGCGCAAGAAACTGCTCGAGAGCGCGATGCGCTTCACTGTCGCGCAGCTGCTTGGGCGGGTGTTTCATGGTGCAGGCGCTGATCGCTTCGATGGGGCCAGATAGGCCACGGTCACGCGCCAGCTGTGCACAGCGAATGGCATCGATGGCAACACCGGCTGAGTTGGGTGAATCCTCTACCGACAGCCGAGCCTCCAAATTCATAGGCACATTGCCAAACCCTTGCCACTCTAGGCGCAAAAAGCAGACTTTGTTGTCGTTTTGCCACGGCACAAAATCAGAAGGGCCAATGTGAATATCGCCGTTGGGTAGGCGGTGATCAAGCTGCGACTGTACCGATTCGGTTTTGGAGATTTTTTTGGACTGCAGGCGGCTTTGCTGCAGCATGTTGAGAAAGTCGGTGTTACCACCGGTGTTGAGCTGGTAGGTGCGGTTGACACGCACACCGCGATCGCACAGCGTTCTGGCGACAATGCGATGCAAAATGGTAGCGCCAAACTGACTTTTGATGTCGTCACCAACAATCGGCAGAGCTTTGGCACGGAATTTTTCGGCCCACGCAGCATCGCTGGCAATAAAGACCGGCACGCAGTTGACCATCGCCACACCGGCATCTAAACAGGCCTGGGCATAGTGGCGCACCGCCTTTTCAGAACCCACAGGCAGATAGCATACCAGCACCTGGGCACCGGTATCACGCAGCACTTGGCTGACATCAACCGGCTGTTGTTGCGCCATACGAAAGGCCTTATTATCGGGGTAGTCGGCCATATGGTTAGCAATGCCATCAAGCACAGGCCCCATTTGCACGGTAACACCCCAATCGCGCACGTTGCGATGAAAAACAGTGGTGCAGTTGGGTTTTGCAAACATCGCCTTGTGTAGCGGCAGGCCCACCTTACGCGCATCGACGTCAAATGCTGCCACAACATCGATATCGCAAACACCATAAGAGCCAATTTTGGGGTGCATGAGCCCTGTGACATCTTGTTCTGCGCAATTTTGATAATAATCCAAGCCTTGTAGCAAAGAGCTTGCACAGTTACCAACACCAACAATGGCCAATTTTACTTTGTTACCCATCTGTCAAACCTCTCTCATAGCAATTTGGAAACACACTGCATTCCCATACTGCCCTCCCTTTATCTTGGCCTGTGATTTGGGCGCGTCAACCCCCCTGGTACAGATTTGTATGTTGGATGTCGCCGAGAGGCAACTTTAACGGGGGTCTATTAAATTTTGAGCCCCCTGCTTTTTGGCCTGTTGACCCAGATGATCGCCAAGCTGTTGTGCAACATGTTGTGACTGTTGTGTGTTGTCGGCTACACAGGCCGATTGCGCTCGCAGGTCGATACGTTGCGATCCATTGGCCGATAGCACGCTGGCATGTAGTGTCAGATAGCCATCGCTGTAGTGTCCGTATGCACCAATTGGCAGGCCACAGCCGCCCCCCAAAGCGGCCAAAAAGGCGCGTTCGGCAAGGGTTTCTAGATGGGTGATCGGATGGTGCAGGTTGTGCAGCAGCTGCAGCAGTTGGGGTTGCTGGCAGCACTGAAGAGCCAACGCCCCTTGCGCAGGGGCCGGGGGCCAGCTGGTTGGGTCAAAAATTTCCGTGGCCCGCTGCGACAGCCCCAGCCTCTGTAGGCCACAGTAGGCAACAATTATAGCATCGAACTGTGTGTTGCTACTGTCTAATTTTGCCATGCGGGTGTCGAGATTGCCACGCACATCGGCAACACGCAGATCGGGCCGAGCATGCAGCAATAAAGCGGCACGGCGTGGGCTACTGGTGCCCACACAGCTGCCTGCCGGTAGGCGCTGTAGCGGCAGCTGGTGACGACTCACCAGCGCATCGGCAGCATGCACACGTGGCAGCACAGCGGCAATCGGCAAAGCGGCGTTTGGCGCCAGCGCCATATCTTTGTAACTATGCACGGCAGCGTCAATGTCGCCCAGCTGCAGCGCGCGTGCCAGCCGATCGGTAAACATCCCCTTTTGGCCAATCTGCGGCAACGGCAGATGCTGCAGGCGATCGCCGGTGGTGTGTATGGTTCGCTGTGTGATCTGCAGCTGTGGCTGTAGCTGTATGAGCTGCTTGGTGACCTCTTGCAGCTGTGCTTGCGATAGTGAAGATCCCCGCCCCCCCAGCACCAAGCAGGGGGGTGGGCAGCAGTTGCCGTGGTTCATGACTGGTTGCGTTGCAACAAAGACACAAGCCGTGCACGCCAGTTGCGCCAAGGTTTGGTAATGATCATGGCTGCTGTGATCATACCACCCACATGGGCAGCTGTAGAGATGTTGGTTGGCAACAATACATACAGCAGCTCGATTGCCACAGCAATGCCAATGAGCTGTCGACCCGTAACAGCCACAAGGCCCCACAACAAAAATTGGTGCTTGGGAAAAACAATACCAAAAGCGGTCAGCATACCCATTGCCGCCGCCGAAGCGCCCACCACCGATGCATGGGTGAGGCCCAACATGTAAGCCAAGCAGACACTCACCCCACCGCCCAACACCGTGGCAAACGTAAAGCGCAACAACCCCTTAGTACCCCACATATCTTCTAAAGCAGGCCCCAACACAGCCAAAGAGATAGCGTTGAACAGCAAATGCATCGGCCCCGATAGGTCGTGCACCAACGCATAGGTTAACAGCCGCCAAACTTGGCCCTGCTGCAGCACCGCCCGTGGATCGAGCACAAGCGTTGCATACAGTGTTGTTCCCCACAGCGGGTTGATGAAAATAAGCAGAAAAAATGCTATTTGAACGCCAACAATGGTAGCAATCAGCGTGCTAATAACAGGTGGCAACCCAAACAAAGACCATTTTGGCACCGAAAAACGCAAGCAGTCTCCCCCCCGATTCGGTTGTGGCTTTTTGGCGCCACCCCGTATCTGCTCACTACACTGCCTCATAGCAGCTCTTTTTTCAACGTTTGCCATCATTTGCCAATACAAAAACGGCTAAAAATTGTCTGCAACACATCCTCGCTGAGGTTGCTGCCCAACAGCTCATCAAACGCCTGACCCGCCTCGCGCAGCAGCGCTGCTACCACCTCGTGTGGCCTGTTTTGCTGCAGTGTTGTTGCTGCATAGGCAGTTGCTTGCTGCACCTGCTGCACCAAGTTGTATTGCTGCTGTGTGGTAAGCACAGGCTCTTGCTGCGACACACTGTCTTGTGTCAGCAGGCGCTGCAGCTGTTGTTGCAGCTGCTGTAAACCCCGCCCGTTATGAGCGCTAATCCACAACGCAGCCGTTGCAAAGTTGACTGTTGCAGCCGCACTTTGCTGTGACACAGCAGCATTCATACAGCTGTGGTCGCACAAATCAGCCTTCGTCAGCAGCGGTATCACCGGCGTATTGCCCAAAGGGCCAGGCGGCTGTGCAAAAGCCTGCTGCAGCCGCACACAACGAGCATCGACCAGCCACAAAACAACATCAGCCCGCTGCAGCTGCTTATAAGCCTGCTGCATGCCCATCCGCTCCACATCACCCGCTTGCTGAGCATTGCGCAAGCCAGCCACATCCACCAACGTTATTGCAACCCCATCTATCTGCCACGGCACCTCAATAAAGTCACGCGTTGTGCCAGGCCTATGGTGCACCAACGCTTTGTGATCATCCACCAACGCATTTAGCAGCGTCGATTTACCCGCATTAGGCGCACCACACAACACCACACGCGCCCCCGCCTGCAACCGCATACCCCACGCCGCACTAGCCAACAGTTTATCGACAATACCCAGCACCACTTGCAAATGTTCCCGCACCGCCGCCACATGCTCATGCTCAACATCATCAGGAAAATCCAGTTGCGCCTCAATCAGCCCCAACGCCTCCACAAGATGCCCCCGAGCCCGCTGCAACTGATCAGATAAACAACCCGCAACCGCCTGCAACGCCGCCTCACACGCCCGCAACGAGCGAGCATGAATCACATTGTAAACCCCCTGCGCCTGACACAAATCCAGTTTGCCCGACAACACAGCCCGCATCGAAAACTCCCCCGCCCGCGCCAGCCGACACCCCACCCGCTGCAACAGCTGCAACACCGCCTGCACCAACAACGGATTACCATGAACCGACAACTCAAACCCAGCCTCCCCGGTATAACTACGCCCAGGCGGATAAGCCACACACACCGCCTCATCTACAGTGGGCTGCTGCTGCAGGGGCACATCATGAGCCGCTTGCCCATCTGCCCATCCTTTTACCGATCCCACCGTGGCCACAAACGGCTGAATTTCTTTACCATGTCGTGGCCAAAATATCCGGCGCAGCACATTCCAACTAGCCGGCCCGCTCACGCGAATCACAGCCAAAGCGCTACGCCCTGCTGGTGTGGCCGGCGCGCAGATGGTGTCTTTGCGGGCGATATCAATTGTTGTCATGTAGCTATTGTGCGCTGTGTTGGGTTGGTGTTCAACTTTCATTAAAATATGTGTATTTTCATGCTGTAAGTTAGACTATTTTGTGTCCGTTCAGATTATTTTATATTCTAATGGTATCATTTGTCCTTTGAGGCAGCTTGCAAGCTTGACATCTGCAGCTACAGCAGGCAAGCAAGAGAGGTGGCAAACTGTGTAATGGATCGTCTCATCGCCAACCACGATGTTGTGGTCGAGGTGGCCAAGCACTTCGAGTACGACGAGCTCTACCGCGACGATGCCGCTGGCGTAGTCGCGGATCTCCTGGAGGAAGTCGTCGCGCGTGCGGTTGCCGCGCTCCAC
>JBCCEX010000010.1:0-16016 GCA_039030035.1 Myxococcota bacterium | reverse complement strand
GCTCTTTGGGCAGGTGCCGCTGAATAAATGCGAGCCGCAGCGAGGGAAACTGCATCATCTTACCAAAAAATCGATCATGGCGCATATGTGTTGTCATTGGGGTTGATGCTAGCAGGGAATGTTGCTGTAATCAAAGGTGGGTCAAGGTGGTGTACGGTGCACCCCCTGTCGAGTTAGATGCTGTGTTGTTTGTGTCAAAAGCAGTAAGCTTGCATGAGTTACATACCTCCAACAGAAGCAAAACATCGTTTTATCATACGTAAATCTCTTTTGCATTGCGTTGTACAGGTGCCAATGCTGCCTGCAGCAGCTGCTTTTGCTGCTGTTTGTGTACATAAGCATAGCCGGTGGCGGGGCTGGCGCTGCTGTGACGGCCTATGTAGCGCAAGTACTGATCGGGCTTGAGTAGAGTCTGTATGAGTGGGGCACAAAAGCGCGATGCACCCATGTTGGCAGGTTCCTCCTGCAACCACACGATCTCTTTTGCGGGGCAGTATTGCAATACCTTACGCAACTCGTTGTAGGGAAAGGGGTACAGCTGTTGCAGTTGCAGCAGCGCTACGGGTGGTTTTGGGGTGGTTTTGGGGTGCTGCTGCCGCATGGCATCGAGCTCCCAAAAGATTTTGCCGCTGCATAACACCAGCCGTTTGGCCTGCTTGATCTGCTGCATGGAGTCGCCAAAAACAGGTTGAAAAGAGGCTGTGCTAAGCTCCGATAACTTGCAACTGGCTTGTGGGGCACGCAGCAGACTCTTGGGCATGAACAGGACTAATGGGCAATTGCCCACATGAGCATGCTGCCGCAGCAGGTGAAACAGCTGACAAGAGCGAATGCAGGTGACCACACGCAAATTGTCTTGCGCGCACAGCTGCAAAAAGCGCTCTAGCCGAGCTGAACTATGCTCTGGCCCCTGACCCTCGTAACCGTGTGGCAGCATCAATACCAAACGGCATAGCTGATTCCACTTGGCCTGCCCAGCGGCAATAAATTGATCGATGTGCACCTGGGCACCGTTGCAAAAGTCACCAAACTGCGCCTCCCAAATGACCAATGCCTGTGGGCGACTCACACTGTAGCCATACTCAAACCCCAAGGCCGCCGCCTCACTCAAAGAGGAGTTATAAACAAAGCACTGCGTGCGCTGACCCTGCGTGCGCTGACGCTGCTGCGTGCGCTCTTGGCTTAACAAATCGCCTGTTGTACAGTCTCGGGCAACGGCAGGCATATCTTTTTGTGCATCTTCGACCCTTTGGCAGATCTGCTGCAGCGGCATATAGCTGTTGCTTGTTGTTGCGCTGTGCAAAACAGCATGGCGATGCGCAAAGGTGCCCCGCTGCGAGTCTTGGCCGCATAGACGAATGCAGCGGCCTTCGGCAAGCAAACTGGCGTAAGCGAGCTGCTCGCTCATACCAAAGTCAAGCTGTTGGCCGGTCTGCATCATCTGTCGGCGGCGCTGCAGCACATGGGCCTCCACACGAGAGTGAGGTTGAAAATCGGCCGGCAGCTGCGTGAGCTGCTGTCCTAGATCACGTAGCATTTCCTGTGCAACAGCTGTTTTGAACTGCTTGTTATTAGATGTGGCTGCAGCGGCGCTTTGCTGCTGGCTGCTGTCTTGGCTGCCAAAAAACGGCGCAGGCGGCGTGCGCTGCTGCTTGCTCTTGCGTGCTGCATCTTTGGCGGCCTGATCCAGATTGTTCCAACAGGTTTGTTTGATCTGCTGCAACTGCTGGGCAGACACCACACGCTGCTGCAGCAACTGCTGCCCATACTGTGTAGCTACGCTGGGGTGTTTGTCGATATCGCGATACAGTTGCGGCTGCGTAATGCTTGGGTCGTCTGCCTCGTTGTGGCCGTTGCGGCGATAAGCAAGCAGATGGATGATAACATCTTCATGAAACTGCTGCCGATACTGCATGGCAAGCTGTGCAGCACGCCTGCAAGCTTGTGGATCATCGGCATTGACATGCAGCACCGGTAGGCCAAATGTGTAGGCCAAATCGCTGCAGTAGCGCGTGCTACGACCCTGTGATGGTGGTGTGGTATAGCCAATCTGATTGTCTACAATCACATGCACACTGCCTCGCGTGTTGTAAGCCGATAAACGAGACAGCTGCAAGCTCTCATACACCACTCCCTGCCCTGCAAAACTGGCATCACCATGCACGGCAATGCCCAAAACAGCATGCGGATCAGACGTTGTAGCACACATATCTTGCCGCGCTCGCACTGTTCCCAACAGCACCGGATAGGCTGCCTCCAAGTGCGACGGGTTATGCCCCAGCCATACCGTTAGGGGACTTTGCTGGTTTGTTGGGTTATCTGTTGGGGAGTTTTTTGGGGCAACGCTAGAGGCACTGCTTTGATGTTTGTTGGACTGCTCTTGTTGGTGGGGGGCTAGCTGTGCAGATGTTGTGAGGTCCTCTTTTTTTTGTAGATAACCCATGTGGTATTTAACGTCGCCCGAAAATCCAGGAATATGAAAGTTGGCATCAAATTCCATGAGAATTTCTCGGTAGGGCTTGCCCAAGATATGTGCCAAAATGTTGAGCCGCCCTCGATGCGCCATCGCGATGCCAACCTGCTGCACACCTTGCCGCGAGGCCGACTGTAGCAAGCTATCGAAAATCACCAGCAGCGTTTCGGTCCCCTCCATGCCAAACCGCTTGTGGCCAACAAACCGCTTGTGCAAAAAGTGGGCAAAGCTCTCAGCCTGTATCAATCGCTGCAACAGCAACAGCTGCTGTTGCGCTGTGACCGGTGTCGGCTTTTGCTCGATCTGCTCGATCCACCAGCTGCGTTTTTGTTGCGGCAGATGCATGCATTCGGGTGACAAACTGCCCATGTAGGCTTGCTGCAGAAGCTGCAGTTGCTGCTGTGCCGGCGCAGCTAGCGAGGCTGCCTGCTGCGCCAATGGCCAAGGTGTGGGCGACTGTAGCGGATTGATGTTGGCCCACAAATGACCCTCGCTGCGAATCTGCTGGGCTAGCTGCTGCAGCTGTGCATCGCCCTCTTGTGGTTGTGGCAGGTTCTGTTGCGGCTGCAGCAACGGTTGTTTGCTGTGAAAAGGGGCGCCAATGGCAAAGGGGGGATGTTGCTGATCGGTGGTAAGCTTGTAGGGGGCTTGCTTGAGGGCCAGTGCTGCAAAAATATTGTCATAAAAGCCCTTTTCGCCCATAAGCAAACCATGCACATCGGCCAAAAACTGGCCCGATTCCGCCCCTTGAATAATACGGTGATCGTAGGTAGAGGTTAGCGTCATCACCTTGCTGATACCCAGCTGCTGCAGCAGTTGCGGATCCATGGTGGCGCTCCATGCCGGGTAGCCAATGCGGCCAGTAGCCACAATAAGCGCCTGCTGCTGCATCAAACGCGGCAGTGAAGAGACTGTGCCCAGCGTGCCTGGATTGGTAACGGTGACAAGCGTGCCGGCAAAGTCGTTGGGCTGTAGTTTGCCGGCACGTGCGCGCTGCAGCAAGTCGTTGTAAGCAGCCAGCCATTGCGCAAAGCTCAATGTGTCGGCCTGCTTAATATTGGGTACAACCAGCATGCGCGGTGCCGCTGCCGCGTTGGTGGCTGCTGCGCGACGTTGCAACGCACCTGCCGGTAGATCCATCGCTAGCCCCAAATTGATGCCGCCTGGTGTTACACGGCTAAAACGGTTGGTCTGTTGCTGGCAATAGCTGTGCAAAGCAGGGCGCTGTTTGATTGCCTGCACAATGGCATAGGCAATCAGATGGGTAAAGGAGCAGCGCTGCCTGTTTTGCTGTTGCAGATGTTGGTTGATGAGCAGCCGGTTCTCTTCGAGTACCTTGGTGGGCAGATCGCGGCATGATGTGGCTGTGGGTACCTGCAAACTGGCCTGCATGTTGCTGGCAATCTGTTTGGCAATGCCTGTCAAATCAGTGCTATTGGATCTTGTTTGCTTCATATGTTGTGTCTGCTGCTGTGCATGGCTGTGTTGTTGCTGCTTGTCTACCTGCTGCAGATTTTGAGCAGGGCGAGGCTGTGGTGTGTTGTGGGGGTGAGCAGCCGCGGCCAAATAATCCTGCCAATCGGGCTGTACACCGCTGGGATTGCCGCGCCATTGCGCACGTATCCAGGCTACATATCCTCTATTGACACCAAGCTGATTCTCATCTGTTTTCATGTTGCTGCACGGGACTATCTGTTGGAGATCTGATGCCGCATGTTGCTGCGGAGAGTAACCACGCTTATCCATTTTGCCCATAAAGAGAAAAACCAATTGTATTTTAGCCCGATTTTCGCAAAGAGGCAAATAGGTTTTTGTGGTTCTTTCATATAAATAAAAACAAGCGGGGCTTTGATCCTATTTCTATTTTATGTATTTTTATCGTGTTGCGTTTAGGTTTTTAAAATAGCCAAAAAGGCCGACTGCGGTACACTCACCTGACCCACCTGCCGCATCCGTTTTTTACCCTTTTTTTGCTTTTCAAGCAGCTTGCGTTTACGGCTAATATCGCCACCATAGCATTTGGCTGTCACATCTTTGCGTAGCGCCGAAATGGTTTCGCGAGCGATAACTTTGCTGCCAATCGCTGCCTGAATAGCAATTTGAAACTGCTGTTTTGGAATCAGACTACGCAGTTTTTCACACAGGGCGCGACCGCGTTGATAGGCTGTGCTGCGGTGGGTAATGAGAGAGAGCGCATCGACCTTGTCGCCATTGAGCAAAATATCGATGCGCACCAGCTGTGATACCTCGTACCCCACCGGCTCGTAATCTAAGCTAGCGTAGCCGTGGCTCATGCTTTTGAGGGTGTCAAAAAAGTCAAACACAACCTCGGCCATCGGCATGTGGTATACCAGCGTTGCCTGGGTGCGGCTGGCGTAGTCAATCGAAATTTGCCGCCCGCGCCGCTGCTGGCATAGCGCAATTAGAGGGCCAAGATACTCGGTAGGGGTGTGAATATTGGCCTGAATAAACGGCTCTTGCAAACAGGTGGTTTCACCCGCTTCGGGCAGGCGAGATGGGTTGTCGACGCTGATGGTTTCGCCGCTGTTTAGCTGAGCGCGATAGACCACCGTGGGGGCTGTCATGAGCAGGTCGAGGTCAAATTCGCGCTCTAGCCGCTCCTGCACAACCTCCATGTGTAGTAGCCCCAAAAAGCCGCAACGAAAACCGTGGCCCAGTGCGGTACTGGTTTCGGGTTCAAATGTGAGCGCAGCATCGTTGAGAGCCAATTTCTCTAGCGCATCGCGCAGCAAGGTGTAGTCACCCCCTTCGGTGGGAAAAATGCCCGAAAACACCATGGGTTGCGCCTTTTGAAACCCGGCCAATGGTTTGACAGCAGGCCTATTAGCATGGGTGATGGTATCGCCTACCTGCGCCTCATGCACCGATTTGATGCTGGCCACCACAAACCCCACCTCGCCGGCGCTCAACTGTGGCAGTACAACCGGCTTGGGGGCAAAGGCGCCTATCTCTTGCACGGTAAATGAGCCGCCGCCATGCATAAGCTGAATGGTATCGCCGGCAGCCACACAACCCTGCATCACACGCACCAATGCCACTACACCACGGTAGGCATCGAACCAGGAGTCAAAAATCAGCGCCTGCAGCGGTGCCTGGCTGTCGCCTTGTGGTGGCGGTACGCGCTGGGCAATGGTCTGCAGCAGCTGCACGACCCCGGCGCCGGTTTTGCCCGAAACCAACACAGCGTCGTCGGCTGGAATTCCCAAAATCTCCTCAATTTGTTGCCGCACCTGCTGTGGATCGGCGCTGGGTAGATCGATTTTGTTGATCACCGGCACAATCGTGAGATCGTGCTGCAGCGCCAGATAGGTGTTGGCCACCGTTTGTGCCTGCACCCCCTGCGACGCATCTACCAACAGCAGCGCTGCCTCACACGCCGCCATGCAGCGCTGCACTTCATAGCCAAAATCGACATGTCCAGGCGTGTCGATGAGGTTGAAGATCCAGCGCTGTTGTTGCGCATCTTCGTAGTGCAGCCGCGCCGTTTGTGACTTAATGGTAATACCCCGTTCGCGCTCCAGATCCATCTGATCGAGAAACTGCTCTTTCATCTCGCGCGGCGTGAGCGCGCCGGTATGCTGCAAAATGCGGTCTGCCAGCGTGCTTTTGCCGTGATCGATATGCGCCACAATCGAAAAATTGCGCAGTGTACAAAGTGATGTCCCCATAGGCTTCTTGTCTACCGCTATCTCAGCCATTTGGCAATGGTCATTGACAGAAACGGCCTGTGGCGAGACAATAGGCAGCAAAGGGCATTTGGGAGAAACATCGAAAAAGATGTGCAAAGAGAACTGGGTGCACGAACAGTGATGGAAGTAAGCAAGACGCAAACGCAAGGCTCAGAGGCAGTCAACTTGGTTGCGCAAGATTGGTGTTTTCAGGGCGTATTGAGTCGTTTCCCAAAAGGCAAGCAAAAAGCTTTTGGGTTTTTAAGTAGCGTCTTGAAGCTAAACAAGAGTCTGTCTCAAAACATCGTTAGCAGAGCTGTTAAGCAGCAACAATTCCCCCGTACAGATCATAAGCGTGCCCAATGCGAGTGGGTATACGTAAAGGGGAGTGCAAGATGTGGGCTCAAAGCGATAGTTGGGAGATGGCTTACAGCGAGAGGATTTGTCAAACATGTCAGAATATACAACACGAGATGATCAAGAGGAGATTGCATGCGATGAAGAGATTGAAAAACCTGTTGAACAGCGCGAGATCGACCATTCCCACATCGATCTCAACGCTTTGTGGGTAGTTCGTCGTCTGCATGCGCGCGGTTATGAGGCCTACCTAACAGGTGGGTGCGTTCGCGATTTGTTGTTGGGAAAAACCCCCAAAGACTTTGATGTCGCAACCAATGCCAAACCAGCGGATATTCAAGAGGTATTTAGCAACAGCCGCCTGGTTGGACGACGCTTTTTGCTGGCCCACATCTATTTTCCAGGCGGCCGGGTGATTGAAACGGCAACGTTTCGTGCATCGCCAGACAAAAATAGCGGTGATCTATTGGTGCGGCGCGACAACGCCTACGGCACGCTCGAAGAGGATGCTGAACGTCGCGATCTTACGATCAACGGGCTGTTTTATGACCCTGTTTCTAAAAACCTCATCGATTTTGTTGGTGGTCAAGCCGATCTGCGTGCTGGCACCATTCGTAGCATTGGTGATCCAGATGTTCGTATGCAGGAGGACCCAGTTCGTATGTTGCGGGCCATTAAGTTCTCTTGTCGCTTGGGGTTCGACATTGAGCCTGCAACCCTCAGCGCTATTCGTAATCATGCTGCAGATATTGTGCGATGTGCACCGGCACGGCTACAAGAAGAGCTGCTGGGTTTACTGAAGTCTAAGCAGGCGAAATCCTGCATGCTCAAGTGTCAGCAGCTGGGTATTTTGGATGCTTTATTGCCCGAGCTGATGGAGGGTTTGAGTGGTAACCTTGCTGCTGAGAAAAGCGAGAAGGTAGAAACACAGCAAGAGCAGCAAGAGGCAGCAGCAACGGCAAACACGCAAGAGGCAGAAACATCGCAAAAAAGTGAGGGGCCGGTGTCGGCACTGCAGCGCCAGCAGCACTGGCAAGCGATGCTGCATACACTTGATGAGGTATGTAGCCGTGGTACTGAGGTGGAGGGGACAGTGCTGTTTGCTGCCATGCTGTTGCCGGCTTATAACGCTCTAATCAAGGTAGGACGCAATGCTGATAGCTGGCTAGAGCAGGTTTGTGCTCAATGGGGCAAGCGCATTCGGTTGATTCGACG
Organism: Myxococcota bacterium; assembly: GCA_039030035.1. Classification (GTDB taxonomy): domain Bacteria; phylum Myxococcota; class UBA727; order UBA727; family JABDBI01; genus JBCCEX01. The sequence goes on along the minus strand of JBCCEX010000010.1, from coordinate 8,282 downwards.
CGATCAAGACTTTATCCGTCTGCTGCTGTCTTGTGTCACAGAGACTTTTTTGCAACAGGAGTTGCCAGAAAATGCTATGAAAAACGTGGTGCGCAAGTCTTGGTTTGTGCAAGCGCTGTTGCTCTATATTTTGCATCTGCATTCTACGGGTCAGCCGCTTGATTCGGTAAAAAAATGGAAACAGGTCGCACATCAGGAGAATAAGCCCTATATTCAAATTCGCAAGGTCTCCAGTCGAGCGAACACGCGGGCTTCTTAGGAGCTGTCATGAAGCACAAATCGCGTCGCCTTAGTAGACAGTGGGCTTTGCAGATTCTTTGTCAGGCAGAGGCTCGCATGTTGCCGCTGCAGCAGCAAACTGCTGTCGTGTCTGACACCACAGCCGATGGGCTGTCGCCCGCTGACAAACAGCAGCTGCATGAGTTGACCCGTCTGTTCTTCTCTCACTACTCTCAAACACCGCAACCAGACCCATACTGTCTTTGTTTGGTCGATGGGGTTGCCGATCTGCTTTTTCGCATTGATGAGATTCTCACGCATATGAGTCAGGGATGGAAACTCAGCCGCATGGCCTGTGTCGATCGCAATGTTTTGCGTATTGCTGTGTATGAAATGCTGTTTGGTCCCAAATTGCCTAAGCAGGTGGTTATGAACGAAGCCATTGAGGTGGCCCGTCAATTTGGTACTTCGGGGTCAGCTGCGTTTGTGAATGGTGTGTTAGATGCTTTGGCGCATCGGCATTTAAAACCAGATAATCAGGGGATGAGGTAGATCTTGCGTTGAAACTGTTTTTGTGGCACGATGATGTTTGTGAGATGCTCTTGTGTAAATAATCTGCGCAGCCTCGCCAGATGCAAGAATGAGGTTGCCAGCTAAGCAGTTAGCCTGTTGCTGTTAAACAAAAACAATTCAATCTGAAGGAGTGGATGTATGTGGCATCGAATGCGAAACGTGCGTAGTGGCATTGTGAAGTGGCTGCTAAGACGCGGGATTCTAACAGCCTGCTACATGGTAGCCCTCTCGAGTTGCCGCGGTTGCAAAAACGAAGAGCTGGCTTCGTCGCAAATCTCCCTGGGAGAGCTGGTGTTTCAGGTTATCGACAACAATTTGGATAACCCACAAAAACGTGCTGTTGTTTACCAAGACAGAGAGCCTCTCATCACCTCTGTGGATTATGTTGCAGGTAGTAGTTTGCCCAAGCCCGATGCTGGTGCACGCAACACAACTGTTTTGGCTGTTCAGCAGCAAACAGACGCCTACTACCTTGGTATGACCCAGATTGTTGCTGGTGCGACCAGCCCGCTGACCGATGATGAAACCATCACAGCTGGTGCATTGCCGCAGTCACCGCAGCTGCAACCCCAGCAGATGCCTGCTGCGCGCAACAACAGTGCTGCTGCAGTTACGCATGATGATCATGTTGCTGCTATGTTGTCACAGCAGCGTATCGAGCGGCGTATCGAGCAGTTGATTAGGTTGGTGAATGAAAGGCGAGCAGATCGCATGTTTACATCTGCGTCTCGTATTCTTGAAGCAGTGCACAGAAAGGCTCTCACCCCCTTGAGTCAGCGTTTTGCTTTTTTGGATGATGCCCTGGTTCACATGACGGTTGAGCAGCTGCATGAAGCGGTCAAAACAGCAATAGGCGCCATACAGCAGATGCGTCAAGCGCAGCACTGGTCTGAATCGGTTGAAAGCCTATCGCAAACCATTGAGCAGATGTTGCCAGAAAGCAGCGGTGACACAGAAGATGATATTTGGAATCTAGCTCGCCAAACCTTGCATTTTGTGCGTAAACAGCAGGTCAAGCCGGCTATTAACCAGCTGTTTGCCAACGGTCAGCAAGCTGCATCGTTGGTCACACTGGAGGATTTAGATCTGCTTGAGCAGCTGGAGCTTGAACTGCAAGTCTTGCAAGCTTTTGTTGCCAAGCTATCGCCCAAACAGTGGCAAGACCTACTGGCTATCGCTTCACACTTCATGCAGCATCATGGTGGTTTTCAAAGCGACGGCAAGAACGAAAAACAGCTGTTTATGAAGCTGCGTGCCACGCCGCAGTACCGTAAGCTGTTGCAACATTTGCCGCAATGGCTGCCCCGTATGTTGCAAGCAGCCGGTTCAGATCCCAAAAGGCAGCAGCTACTATGGCACCGCTGCATGCGGCTTGTGGCAATGGCTACTCACAACATGGCGCCGGGGGAGCCTGAGGCAACACCTACCGCACAAACACAGACACAACAGCAGGTCAATCGTCTGCTCAAGAGGCAGGTTAAGCAGGCAACCCAACTGCTCGATCTGCTACCTCATGCCGTCGATACAGTTCAAGATGCAGCCAAAATATTGGCATGGCTTACCGATGCCGAATTTGATCTCCTGCTACAAATCATTGATTGGGCGGTGCAGTCAGATACGTTTTCTGGCAGCGACAACGACCCCCTACAGGCACTACAGTTGCTTGTTGCAGTGCGCTCTTTGCCTGCGTACCAAGATGTGTTGCAGCTGTTGCCCAAGCTCATACAGCATCTCTCGAGTCTGCCCAATGGCAAAGCAGCACTGGTTGTACAACGGTTGCTACAAGCGGCCATGTCGTTTGCCGAAAACAGCAGCGACCAACCCAATGCAGACAAAGATATTTGGCAAACCGCAAAAGAGGCACAGCAGGTATTAACGCTGCTGCTACGGCTAGATTCGGATCATTACAGCTTTATTCTTCAATGTGTCGCTGATCTAACACCCAAACAGTGGAATGCCCTGCTGCAAACACTCATTATTCAGAGGCACAAGGCCGATGTCGGACAAAACAAGATTGCCCTTGATCAGGTGCCAACTCTGCTCAACCACCTGCTCACGCTGCGTCCGTTGTGGAACATTGTCAAAGAGCCGCTGCTAGATTTTGTTTACTGCCAACACAACAGCTGCCCCGATAAAAGTCAGCAAAGGTGGGAAACTCTCAAAAAAGCTGTGGCTTGGCTCTGGCCCGTTGCCATGAGCGAAGGCAGCCACCGACAAGCTGAGCGCCAAGCTCTCTTTGGGCTGATGTCTTTGTCGCCAGACGCCAAGCTATTGCAACAGCTGTATGCTGGCGATACTGCTGCGCAAAATCGGCTGCGACGATCGCTGCAACAAGCGGCAAATAGCATCGATGTGTCGCAGTTTACATTGCAAGACATTGGTCATTTGTTTCGTGTTGTTGTTAATACATTAAAACATTCAGAGGGACCAGCGCCAAGTCTAACAGATCTAGATGAGCAACTAGCAGAGATGGATGGTTATTTGTTAACCGAGGAAAATTGGGCAGATTTAATTCAAAGGGATCCACAGTTTTCATCATTACAACAACGTCTGTTACAGCTTGTTCGTAACAGAATAAGTCCAAGTATGGAAACAAGAGCCGAGATTCTTGTGGAGATTCTTGAAAAAGGGAGAGTGGAGAATAGTTTGGATCAGTTGATTTCTGATAGAATTGTTGGCATAAATACCGACCGTCTGAGAAATCATATAAGACAACAGATGCAACAAAGGATGGGTCGTATGAATCCAATCCTTTTTTCACTAGATTCCCGCCAAAAAGAGGCACAAAAGGCGGTCTTTAGGAAGTTTATTCGAGAGGGTGTGCTGCATCATGTTTATCTTGTCCTGTGGAACCACATGATCAGCCAGGCAAGGGGCAGACAATTAGACGACGCATTTTTTGCCATGCTGCAGCAGCGTTGTGTTGATATCTATGGTTGGCTATGGCCTAGCTACGAGTCGACACCGCAGCAGGTGAAGTTAGCTGCAGTGACTTTGACGGATACTGCAAAAATGCCGCAAGGGTTTACATTGCCAACGCAATCGCCGCTACTGGCGCTGCTTGATCAGCAAGATGTACAGTTGCTGCTGCAGTTGGGCTGTGTGGTGCTTGAAGATATTCAGCAAGATGAGACAAGCTTGGTTCGAGTTGGCTTGGAGCTGTATCAGGAATTTGCTGAAAATTCTGTACATGCTTATCGATACGATCTCGATGTGTGGCAAGAGGTGATGCAGCAGCAAGATGCATCTGCTTTGGGAGAGACACTGCTTGTGGTGATGATGGACGATGAGCAGATGCCTATTGCAACGTGGTCGAGAATTGCCATTAAGGCTCTGGCGATTGATAAAGAGAGCAGTGGTATTGTCAAAGCAGCGGTTATCAGTCTGAGTGATATAATGGGCAGCGATGCTTTTGTGCAGGTGTGGGAGTTGGTGCGCAAGCTGTTTCCACTACAACAACCTCAGCAAGGGTTTTCTCAAGAGGCGCCCGACATGTTGATGCCGGATGATAAGCGGCCTGTGTCAGATAGCATGCAGCTGCAATCGGCGTTTGTGCATGAATGATTGAGATTTTTGCAACCGGATTTTTAACATGTTGTGTAATGCTGCGCGCTATTGCGCGCTTGTGGTGCTGCTACAAATAGCAGCAGCTGTTGTTGCACATCACGCTGCTTGGTCTACCCCGTTGCAGACAACATTTGGTATTGGCACACGCTCCAAGGCCATGGGAGGGGCCGGTAGTGTGCTGGCGGAGGATTTTTCTGCTGTTTATGCTAATCCAGCCGGCTTGTCGTTTTGTAGTCGCAGCCAAATTGCTCTTGGTTATCACCATATTGCCAGTCAGCTATCGGTCAAGACACAGCAGCAGCTTGATGCAGCGCCGTTGCAGTTTGGTCACTACGATCGCATGCATGTGGGTTTGTGTTTTCCGGCACCGCTGCGTTTGTCGCTTGGTCTGTTTTTTGAAAGTGGCTTTTTGCAGCCAGCGCGCATGCGGGTGCAATCGCAAAACCCGCAGCCACAGTTTTTGCTGTACGACACCACACTTACGCAACCGTCCATGATGGGAGGCTTGGCACTGCGCATTGTGCGTAGCCTATCGGTAGGAATTGGTCTAGGCACAGCGGTGAGCACCCACGTGAATACCAGTGCTAACGTACAGGTAGTGCCGCCTAACTTAGAGATGGTGGATTTAGATGGCGAGTTATCGCCGTCGTTGTTGTTGGTAGGCGGTCTTACATACCAGCCAGCTGAAGGCTGGCGTTTGGCACTGGTGTATCGCACTGCAACTTTTAGCTCTTTTAACAGCGAAGCCAACGTTGATATTAAGGCGGGAACACTACAAGGCATTCCTGTACGTCTCATATCTAAGCTTAAGATGGCCTATGCGCCGATGCAGTTGGTTGCCGGGGCATTGCTATCTCCTCTACGCGTGTTGCGTGTAGCTGTCGAGCTTACCTGGTTGCGGTGGTCCAAACATGAGGGGCCTTTTCCCAAAACTATCATGGAGCCGGAGCTGATTGGATCGCAACAGCCTGAAACCATTGCGTTTCAAGATACATTTGTTCCTCGCATGGGTATGGAATATAGCTGGCGTGATATGTTGGCAATTCGAGGTGGCTATGCCTATCATATGGCCGTTACCAAGTTGCCAACGCAGCAAACCAATGTACTTGATGGCAACACACACTTTTTCACCACGGGAGCCGGCTATCGGCCGCCACGCATCAAAAAAGTACAGCTGAAGTTAGATGCCTTTGGCCAGGTTGGCTATATGCCCGATACGTCTGTCAACAAACCGACTCAGCCAGAGCCCAACCAATATACCTTTGGCGGTGTTGTGTGGGATACAGGGTTGACTGTTGGTGTGTCGTACTAATCAGCCAGCCGCTCAGCAACCAATTCGGCCACATCTTTGACCTGCATCTGCTGTTTGTCGGGGCTATCTTGCACTGCATCGCGCAGCATGGTGAGGCAAAAGGGGCAGCCGGTGGCAACTATGTGGGCACCCGTTGCCTTGGCCTGGTCAGCTCGCTCAATATTCATGCGTTTACCCATCGACTCCTCCATAAACATGCGCCCACCACCGGCACCGCAGCACATGCTGTTTTGCTTACAGCGCTGCATCTCTGTGGTTTGCACGCCAGGCAGCTGCTGCAGCACCGCTCGCGGCGCATCAACCCGCTGGTTGTAGCGACCCAAATAGCAGGGGTCGTGAAACGTGATGGTCTCTTGCAGCTGCTTTTTTACATCTAAAGCAATGCGCCTGTCTTGCAGCAGCTCGGCCAGCAGTTCGGTATGATGCTGCACGCTAAAGCGCCCGCCAAAAGCTCGGTATTCATTTTTGAGCGCATGAAAACAGTGGGGGCAGGTGGTAAAAATTTTGCGAAAGCGGTGCTGCTTAAGCGTAGCCACATTCTCTTTGGCCAACTGCGCATACACATACTCGTTGCCCATACGCCGTGCTGGGTCGCCGGTGCATCTCTCTTTGCAGCCCAAAATAGCAAAGTCGACACCAGCCTTTTTTAAAATACGCACCAACGCCTTTTGCACCTTTTTGGTGCGATCATCGCTGCTGCCGGCACACCCCACCCAAAATAGATACTGCAGCGGCTCTTTAGCTGCGTCGGTTTCATGATCCACATGAGCTTCGCCGCTGTTATTGACCTGCCCAACTGTGTTGCCGTTGCCATCCACATCCAAACGCCTCACACCCAGCTGTTTGGCCCAATCAGCACGCTTAGCCTGCCCCACACCCCACGGATTAGCATGGTTTTGCATGCCCTGCATTGCCGGATTCATCTCTTTGGGGTAATTTTTGCCCTCCATGAGCACCAGTCGCTGCCGCAGCTGCATGATGCTGTTGGGCACCGAGTCGATCAACACCGGACACACCTGGCTGCAGGCGCCACACGTGGTGCAGGCCCATAGCTCATCGAGCTGAATTTGCCCTGCCGTAGCGTGCTGTTGATCGGGCTGTGTTGAGGTGGCCTGTGTCGATGGTTGTTGTAGCAAGGGCATCGCCTCTTGCTGTTTGCAGCCCCAGTTGTGGCGTAGATTAGCCTTAATATCGGCCAAAATTTTGCGTGGTTGCAGCGGTTTGCCGGTGAGGTTGGCTGGGCAGACAGCATCACAACGCCCACATTCGGTGCAGGCAAAGGTGTCAAGCAGAGTTTTCCAGCTCAAATCTTGCGGCAGCTGCGCTCCATACTGTGTTGCCGTATCAAAATCGGTGGTAGCAGGCGGCGTAAACCCCCGCAAATGGCGCAGATAGATATTAGGCCCAGCAGCCAACAAATGCATGTGCTTAGATCGAGGAATATACAGCGCAAACCCCAAAAAGATCAACACATGGACCCACCAAGCCAGCTGCGACAAAGCAAAGGCCACATCGGGCCGATGCAGCAAAGCAATCGCCAACAAAGAGCTCACCGGCAGGTAGCCATGCCACGCAGCCGACAACTGCCCCTGCTGCATACGCAACGAGGTTTCGCTAGCTGTAAGAGCAAAAAAACTCACATACAGCAACACAATCAGCCACAAAATAGTCTCGGCATCGTGCGATCGCGGCTGCAGCCTTTTGGTCCATCCGGCCATGCGCCGCACGAGAGCAAATAGCGCCAACGGTACCACCAAAGCGGCAAAAAAATCCTGACTCAGCTCGTAAGCATGCACCATACCCGGCGATACAAAAGGCAGATGACGATACAAAAACGGCTGCACACCCAGCGACTCCACAAACCGCGTCAAACCAAACAACACCTGCTCAACATGCCCAACACCCAGCACAAAAAAGCCATACAAAAACCCCATGTGCATGAGCCCATAACTAGGCTCTTCCAACACCTTCTTATGGCCAAATACCAGCTGCAGCACCCCAGCCGCACGCTGCCGCCAATGGTCAGTTCGTAGCTGCTGCGAAGCGGTGCCAGAACGAATCTGCTGTAGCACCCGCCTAAATCCACCAAAGGCCAGCAGCGTTGTTACACACACCAGCAGCATTGTCACCAGAGATTGCACCCAAGCCAAACCAACGTTTGTTGGCACCAACAGACTCACCATAGGCCCTCAAACAAGCTGTTGCACAAAAAAAGAAACATCTACCCATAAACAATAACATACAAAATCATCATCAGTACTCTCGCCAGCAATTTCATCTGAAAACCAGTTGTTCGACTCATCTCTTGATTTCCACCTCTGACACGCTTACATGTGGTCATGTGATCGCATTCGTGCGATCATCGTCCAGAGACGTTTGGATGATGGGGATCAAGATGCCGGTGATACGCTTATATGTGGTTATGTGATCGCATTCGCATGCTCGGTTGGGTTGACAAAGGTATTGGGCCCTAAAAGTAGGGAGGGTTTGATGACACTGGCAGAGATTTTACGGAAGGAAGGAAAAGCCGTAGGAAAATTGGAAGGAGAAATACGGGCGCTGCTGACCCTGTTTGAGGCTCGTGGTTGGCGTTTGACAAGGACCCAGCGGC
>JBCCEX010000009.1:0-16475 GCA_039030035.1 Myxococcota bacterium | reverse complement strand
CGGGCGGGTAATGAGTGTGACTTCAGTGGGGACATCGAGGAACTCTTTGATAAACAGAGTTTTGTCGACAAAACAGCAATCGCTCTGCCTTAACTTAGCAAAATCCGATACCCCCACCGGCATGCCGCCACTTGGATTGACAATGGGGTTGTCTTGCACGGTATCGCTCATACCCACTATGTTACATCATAACGCCAGTTCTTGAGATGCATTATATGAAAAAAAGTGCCTTTGGGGGTAAAAAAGAGCTAAAAAGAGCCCGTTTGTAACCATTTTAGGATCGTTTTTTACGACCAATCAACCCTTTTTTGTTGCTGTGTCGCCTATACTCAAGAACGGCTGCGCAGCTTGGCAAAAAAGGGCTCGTACTGTTGTGGGCCGTTGTACATCATTTGGGTGACGCCGTTGCCGGTGATGGTGGCGCCGCTAATGCCGTCGACCATATGATCTTTTTGGCGGGAGAAGTTGGGCTGATCTTTGGCCTTGCCTTTCACCACTGTAATACCGACTAGCTTGCCGGCTTCGTATAGATGTTTGCCGATAAAGTTGTTTTGAAACCACGGCTTGCTGATTTCGCCACCCAAGCCGGGAGTCTCTTCGTGCTCAAAAAAGGAGACGCCAACCACGGTTCGTCCATCGGGTGATACTGCCAGATAGCCCTGCAGCACTGACCATAGCCCTTTGCCAACAATGGGGTAAACGTAGGCCAGGGTGCTGCTGTTTTGGCCCTGCTGTTGCGATGCGGCAATGCGGTATAGGGGCAGGTTTGGGCTGTCTGGCTCCAAATCGGCCGGGTCTTGGCCGGTGATGATACTGCCCTGGCTATTGATCACCAGCGGCTGCACCTGCTGCTGAAACAGCTGCTGTATCTGTTCGGGGGTTTGTGGTTTTAAGCCGGCGGCAACAAGGATATTTTTTTGTTGATCGAGCAGGCGGCTTTGCTGTTGTGCGTCGCGCAGCAACATGTGGGTGATGGAGAGCGTGCTGCTGAGGCAGACACACAGCAGCACGGCAAATAAAAATGTATAGTGGCTGCTATTTTTGCGCATAGCATCGCCTCCTGTTGCGCAGCACATAGGCCACAACGTAGTGGTCAATGAGAGCCGAGAATACATTCATAAACAAAATAGCCAGCATCATCCCCTCGGGGTAGGCTGGGTTGATGAGGCGAATCAGCACACAGATGCTGCCGATCCAAAAGCCGTAAATCCAGCGCGACATGGGGTGAAATGGGCTTGAGACTGGGTCGGTGGCCATAAACACAGCGCCAAAGGCAAAACCGCCTAGCAGTAAATGATCGGTTGGTGGCAGCGCAAAGGCATCGGGGGTATTGGTGCTGCTGGCTAAGTAAAAGAGGCTGGCTGTGGTCAAACAGCCCACCACACAGCCGGCCATGGTACGCCATGAGCCAACGCCGGTGACAATAAGAATAGCGGCACCAACCAAACACATGGCTGTCGAGGTTTCGCCAATGCTGCCGGGCACAAAGCCAATAAACATATCCCACCACGAATAGGTACTGTGCAGCTGTGTGACCGCATGTATGCCGCCAGGGCTGTTTTCGGCAACCACTGCCAATGCTGTGGCGCCACTATAGCCATCGGCCGCCTGACTGCTGCCTTGCACAAAGCGCTCGATCAGCTGCGTGGGAATGCTGGTCCAGCCACTAGGCTGCAGCATGCCGTCGGCCCCTTTTACCACCGGTGTGGCAATCCACACATTGCCCGACATGTGTGCCGGGTAGGCAAAAAACAAAAAAGCGCGGGCCAACAGCGCTGGGTTGAGCACATTCATGCCGGTGCCGCCAAACACCTCTTTGCCAATGACCACCCCAAAGACAATGCCCAGCGCAAACATCCACCACGGAATGGTTGCTGGGCACACCAGCGGATAGAGCATACCGGTTACCAAAAACCCCTCGGCCACCTCATGCCCGCGCCACTGTGCAAAAGCTACCTCGCACAATCCGCCCACGGCGTAGCTAATCAAAACCAACGGCAGCACATGCACCGCCCCTTCAAGCAGAGCCTGCGCTACAGTAAACTGCGTGTAGCCAATGCTCAAGTAGGCGCTGCGGCCGGTATTGTACATGCCAAACAGCAGGCAGGGCAGTAGCGCAACCACCACAATAACCATGGTGCGTTTGAGATCGAGCGCATCGCGAATGTGTGGCGCTGTGCTGGTAACACGCAGCGGCTTGCGCACAAAGTTGTCGATTGCCGACAACAGCGCTCGCTGCTTGCCCCAAAACCCTTTGCCGGCACGCGCACGCGCAACCAGATCATCCCATAGTTTAACCATGGTTTGCTACGACTCCTCCTTGGCAATCTGCTGCTTGCCCGTCTCAATATGCTGGCCCAGCTCAATTTTGCTTGGGCACACAAAGGTGCACAGGCCACAATCGACACAGTCGGCAATTCCCAGCTCCTGCATGCGCTGCGTATCTTGCAGCAAACTGGCTTTGAGCAACAGATTGGGCAGCAGCTGCACCGGACATACCTTTATGCACTGGCCGCACTGAATACAGGCACGCTCCTCGCCATTGGCACTGGTGTCGGTATGCTGCAGCTCGCGCGGCAACAACGCGCTTGCCCACGCACGCGAGGCTGTGAGCTTGTCAAAACCGAGCCGCAAAAAAGCTAGCATGGGTCGCTGCTGCCCCTGCGGTAACATCTGCACACTGCAATCAGCCAACCCCAAATAATCGCCCAACTGCACCTGTTTGCCGGTCAACATCCCCCCTGCCACCAGTCGGTACGGCTGTTGCACAGGCTGCTGGCTTGGTGGGTTGTTTGCTGTGGGGTTGGGGGCGGTGGCAGAGGAGTTTTGTTGCTGCCTGTGATGCAACGCTTCGGTGGTTTGCTTGGCGATGTGGTTAAGCGACTGGGTGATATGTTCCAGTTTTACCCCTAAACGTGTGCGCAGATGAATCGCTTTGGGTGCAGCATCGCCGCCAACAGCATACAGCCGTTCGGTGTATAGGTGTCCGGTGGCAAATAGATGCCCAATGCGAATGACACCATCGAGGTTAATACCTGCTGCGCGATCGCTTGCTTGCCCCTGCAAACTGCCGTGGGTGTAGTAGCGCTGCACCCCTGTGTGGTGTGCAGGGTAGCGGTTTTCGATGCAGCGCTGCTGCACGGTTTCTGGCAACCTTAAACCTGCCAGATCAAGTTGTGAGTGGGCGGCTGTAAACAGATAGGTTTTTGCACACAGCCGCGTGAGCGCCAACAGGCCCAATACAAAAAACTGCTGCTGACCATGCAGCACCAACTGCGGCTGTGGGCTATGTGGCTCTCCTGCCAGAGCCGATACATAGATCTCCTGCAGCTGCTGGTTTGATGAGTCACCTGCTGTGACGTTGTAGCTTTGAGTAGGCGATAGGTGTTGCAACAGGGGCCATAGACCTGCTTGCAACAGCCGCTTGCATACCTCCTGCGAGCTCATGCTGCTTAGCTGAGCAGGCAAGACAGATCCAAAATCCACCTTTTGTTCATCTTGCGCATTGGGCGGCAGCCGAATCACCACCGCTTCGAGCACCCGCCGCGGTCCAAAACGGATCTCCTCGACCACCCCGCCACCCGGTGCGGTCCATTGCATGTAGGGCTGGCTTTTGTCGCAAAACAGGGGTTGACCACAAGCAACAGTGTCACCCACCTGTACCAGCAGACGTGGCTTGATGGTAAATCCGCGTGGGCAGGCAGCCACATGCGTGGGCTGTGGCAGTTGCAACACATGTGGTTTGGGTGTTGCTGTGAGGCGAAAAACATGGCCACCTTGAATGCGTATCATGTTCATGCCATCTGCACGGTTTGCGGCCAAGCGCCCATCTTGTTGGTTCATGGCAACTTGATGTGACACTGCGCCATCTGCTGCAAATCCACACAGGAGTCAAACTCCTGTCTACTCATCCACCCTAAATCAACAACAACTTGTCGCAACGATTTATTCTGTCGCTGTGCATGATGTACAGCTTCGGCTGTGCGTTCGTAGCCCAAAACGGGTGCAAGAGCTGTTGCCAACATAAACGAACGTTGCGCCAGCTGATTCATATGCTGCGGGTGCGGTTTAAGGCCATGCAGGCAGTAACGGTAAAAATGCTGTAGCCCCTGTGTGAGCAGCTGCATGCCCGACAGCACGCTATAGGCAATAAGAGGTTTGTAGGTGTTGAGCTGAAAGCTACCCTGGCTGGCTGCAAAGGTCACCGTGGTGTGCAGACCCATCACATGTGCACACATCATGCTCATGGCTTCACACTGACTTGGGTTGACCTTGCCCGGCATAATCGACGAACCCGGCTCGTTGGCTGGAATGCTAATCTCACCCAAACCACCACGCGGGCCACTGGCCAACCAGCGAATGTCGTTGGCGATTTTGTTCAGGCAGCTGGCCAAGCAGCACAAAGCACCCGATACCGCAACAAATTCATCGTGCGCCGCCATAAATACGCATGGGTTAATGCAGGCGGCAAACGGCTGCTGCAATTGCTGCGACAGCATGTCAACCACAGTCGATGCAAATTGCGGGTGCGCATTGAGGCCGGTTCCTACAGCGGTGCCCCCCACCGGCAGCGTGCGACATCGATCGGTTGCCTGTTGAACATGGTGCATCGCCCGCTCAAGCTGGTCGGCAAAGGTTTGCAGCTCCTGCCCAAAGGTGATCGGCACTGCATCTTGCAAATGGGTGCGCCCCATTTTAATCACATCACCATGCTGCTGCACATGTTGATGCAGACAGTCAATAGCCGCCTTGGCTGCCTGCTGCAGCGGATCATAGGCAACGCAGCAGGCCAGTGCCATCGCTGTAGGAAAGGTATCGTTGGTGCTTTGCCCACGATTAACATGATCGTTGGGGTGAATCACCTCCTTGTGCCACCCCCCCAAAGCATTGGCTCGATTGGCAATCACCTCATTGACATTCATATTGGTTTGTGTGCCCGAACCCGATTGCCAAATGCTCAACGGAAACTGATCATCCAGCTTGCCGGCAATGATCTCCTGTGCTGCCTGCACAATGCAATCTGTGTGCTCTTGCTTAAGTACACCCAATTTGCAGTTGGCTTTTGCTGCCGCCTGCTTGACGTGGGCATAGCAGTGAATCAGCTCAATGGGCACAGGGATGCCAGGCGAAAAATGGCGCAATGCCTTTTCTGTCTGTTGCCCCCAGTGGGGCTGTGCAACTTTTTTGGCTCGACCTTGCAACGACACAAACACACCTGTCTAAGCTTGTTCAAATCTATACCACAAATGGTGCCGCAGTACCAGTACAACATGTGCAAATTGCATCAATTCAACTTGCAATTTTTTCCGACAAACCAACAAAACCCGATGCAGCCGAAACATGATTCACAAGATTTCCGGCGGGGGCGTTTCATGCTATTTCGACACATGTCATGACGTGAAAAACAAAACTTCCAGCAAAAAACCACGCAACATGCCAAAATGTTTTTTTGCAGATCCTCCATGAAGGCTTTGTAAAAGCTGCATTTAACTGAATTCCAAAACATCAAAACAGATGTGCGGAATGTCGGTGAGATCCTAAAAGAACTGAAATTTGAGATCGGGGTGAAATTTTTTCTTTCTGTCATGCGTTGTTTTATGCGATGCAGCAGCAACGAGCAACAGATATGGTTAGGAATGAACTTTGGTATATAAAAATCATGTACTTTGTTGTGGTTATTGCGTCTATTTTAAATGTGGTAATGCGAGAAAAAAGTATTGTTTCAATATTTTTCACGCTTGTTCTTATCTCTGTTTTAATTATTACAAGGTTGACCGATGCAAGGGAGCCGTTTCGTCTCTATTTGGTTCTTTCGGTTGTCGCGTTTGTTTCGGACGTTTCTTATATGGGAAATTCTGAATATACATTAAAATCAATTTCCCAGTTAATTTCAGATTGTTTGCATTTCTTTTTTACGGGATTTGTCGTGTTTCTCATCGCCAGTGAGATTTTTCAAAAAAAGAAAATTACCAAGGATGCTGTTGCCGGGGGTGTGTGTATTTACCTGCTACTGGCAGATATGTGGTCGTTGGTGTATGCCAACCTCTATCTGCTGGACAACATGTCGTTTCATGCTCCCGACGGCACGGTCTCTTCGTTTGATTGTCTATTTTTTAGTTTTACAACCTTCACCACCACCGGCTATGGCGACATTGTGCCGGTTACCATGCTAGCCAAATCGATCGCCATGTCAGAGTCGGTGACCGGCGTGATGCTGCCCGCTGTCTTTATCTCTCGCCTGGTTGGGCTTTATGACAATTCAGCTGCAGAGGGTGGGTGAATTGTTCTGTTAATCGCAGTGCAGCAGGCTGTTTGCGTAAAAATTATCTGCCGTTGGCATCAAAAATGTGTGCGATTGTTGTGCAATGTTTGTCATTGCATTGGCAACTCGGTTTCAAAGCGATACAATGTTAATTGGAATCTTGCGAGCGTGGCGGAACTGGTAGACGCACTGGATTTAGGTTCCAGCGGCAGCGATGCTGTGGGGGTTCGAGTCCCTTCGCTCGCACCAAAAAGGTGGTTGGAGAGTTGTTCAGTTTGTATTGTGGAGAATAGGTTATGTCAGTGTGGGAAGGTACAACCAAGCAGGGGCTGTTTCGAGTGCAGCAGCAAACGCCGTCGCAGCTAGAAATTCATGTAACGCTGTCGGCAAAGCATCTTGATCAATGCATTGCTCATGAATACCGCCAGCTTGCTGCGCGTACCAAGCTGCCAGGGTTTCGCAAAGGAAAAGTGCCGGTTGCGTTGCTGCGCGCGCGCCAGGCTGGTAGTTTGGAATCTAATGTGGCGCGCAAGCAGGTAGAGCTTGTTTATGCGCAGGCTGTGCAGCAAGCAGGGGTGAGCCCGGTACAAGATGCGCAATTGCAGCAATCTATTCAGTATGTGGCAGACCAGGATCTCTCCTGTGTGTTACACGTGCAGGTTAGACCGCAATTGCAGCTAGCTCAGTGGCAGGGGCTGCAGGTGCGTGTGCCGGAATTTGTTGTTGATCAAAAGCATCTCGACAATGCCATGCAGCAGTTGCAGCTGCGCTATAGTGTGTTGGCACCGATTGCTCCGCGTGAGACCATTGCAACAGGTGATGTGGCGTATTGTCACATGCAGGCGCAAGCAGAGGGTAAGCCGGTAGCTGCGCTGCAGAAAGAGAATGCAGAATTTGTTGTGGGGGAAGAAAGCTCTCTGCCTCAAATTCATCAAGCGCTGCTCAATCGCAAGATAGGCGAGGAGTTTGAGCTAAAGGTGAAGCTGCCAGAAACTTTTATTGATGCTGCAATGCGTGGTCAAGAGGTAACGATTCATCTAAAAGTGAACGATGTAAAACAGCGCAAATTGCCGCAGCTAGACGACGAGTTTGCCAAAGATGTATTGGCAGAAGACAGCACGCTCAAACAGCTGCAAGAGCAGGTTGAGCTTAGTTTGCAACAGCAAAAACGTGATTTACAGCAGCAACGCTGTCAAGATGCAACCATCGAAGCTTTGCTGCAGCTACACGATGTTGAGCTTCCTGAAGCGCTGGTTGAAGACTACTGCCACCGTTTGTGGCGGCAGGCAGCTGCGGGATTGAACATGCAGCCAAATGTGCTGCAGCAAACAGCCGATGAATCTATGAAAAAGCAGCTGCAGCAGCAGGCGCGGTATTTGGTGAAAAAGGAGCTGGTTTTGGAAGCTATTGCCAAACAGACACAGGTAGAGGTGCCAGATGAAGAGCTCAAACAGGAGGTGACCAAATTGGCCGCACAAATGCCGGCCAAGCAAGCTGAAAACTTTGTGAAGCGTCTTGATGTTTATGCGTTGCGTGAAGCTATGAAACGAGAGAAGGCATTGCAGCTAGTTGTGAAGCAAGCCAAAGTAGATCGATTTGAAGAGCCGTTGCCTATGGCATCGCAACTCGAACAGGAGGATGCGTGATGCGCGGCCATGCTCTACAAGAACAATCCATGCAGCAGCAAAACCATCTGCAGGGGGTACAGGTTTATGTAGAGACCTTTGGTTGTCAGATGAATATTCTCGACAGCGAACTGGTGCAGCAACAGCTGCTACACATGGGTTGCCGTGTGGTCTCGTGTGCCGATGATGCACAGGTGGTTCTACTCAATACCTGCTCAGTGCGCGATCTGAGTGAGCAAAAGGTGCTGAGTCGTTTGGGGATACTGCGCGATCGCAAATTGCAGGGAGAGAAGCTGCTTGTTGGTGTGTTGGGCTGCATGGCTGAACGAGTTCACACCGGCCTGATGCGAGGTCATTTAGCGGTGGATCTTCTTGTAGGGCCGAGCAATTTAGCACAGATTCCGCAGCTGTTACCGCTGGCTTATGAGCATGTGCAGCGAGGGCTGCGCGGCAATCAGGTGGCATTGAGCGACTTTCGCAATCGCAAAGGCAAACAGATTGCCAACCAGGCTATGCAAGAGGATTTAGAGGCGCTAGATGCGCGTCGAGGTCAATATACACAACTGCCACAGGTGCAGGCCTATGTACGCATTACGCGAGGATGCAACAAGTTTTGTGCATTTTGTGTGGTGCCGCGCACCCGAGGTCCAGAGGCGCATCGCGATCCACAATCTATTATCGATGAGGTAAAACGGTTGGCAGATACCGGTGTGCTTGAGGTAACGCTGCTGGGCCAAACCATCAACCACTACTGTTACCAGCATGGCGCTGGGCGCACCACATCGTTTGCGCAGCTGCTGTTTCGGTTGCATGAAGAGGTGCCGCATTTGCAGCGGTTGCGCTTTCTTACCAGCTACCCGCGTGATTTTACCGACGAAACACTTGATGTCATGGCCTCTTGCGATCGCATTTGCAAATATCTGCACATTCCGGCACAGTCGGGCAGTAACCGGATTTTGCGAAAAATGAATCGCGGCTATACGCGTGAGCAGTACCTAGAATTGGTTGACAGGGCGCGCAGCCGTATGCCCAATATCAGTTTGGTAGGCGATATGATTGTTGGGTTCTCTTGTGAAACGCAGGAGGATTTTGCGCTTTCCCTGAGTTTATTAAGACAGGTGCGGTACAAAAACGTGTTTGTGTTTAAATACTCTCCCAGGCCCGGAACAGTGTCTCACGATAGACAGGCAGACGATGTGCCGTGGCAGGTAAAGCAAGAACGCAACCGCGTGATGTTGCAGCTGCAGCAGGAGATCAGTTTACAGCATCATAACGCTCTCATTGGTAAACAGTTGCAGGTTCTTGTTGAGTCCAAAGCAAAATATGATCCTCCTGCCCAAACAGCTCATGGAGCGACGATGGTTGCTATTCGCCGTAAAAAAGCGTTGCGAGAAGATGGTATGGTGCGTCTGTCTGCCCGAACCCAGGGCGATCACATTGTAGCGTTTGATGGTTCACAAGAGTGCATCGGTACCTGTATGCCGGTGCGGATTGTTGGTGCAACAGCTCTCACGCTAAGAGGCGAGAAGGTGTTGCAGGAAATCTCTACATGAAAGCAGAAAGTAGCTATACAGTAAGAGGGATAAGCTTACCATGATAGAGCAACTGTTTCGACGGCGCTTTTGGGTCTTTCATGTTGTCTTTTTAGCTATTGCTGCATCGATTGTAGCTGCCTGCATGTCATCGGTGACTGCCTATGTACTGCGTCGTTCGTTGCCTGACGCCCCTGCATCATCGCCGGCTGTCTTTCTGCCGCCCACTACAGAAACCAGAGATTTTGATATTGCTAATGAGCGCAATCTTTTTAAAGCACGTCGCGAAGTTGTTGAAGAGGTTCAGCCCGATGAATTAGAGCAGAAGTTTGCTGAAGACAAAAATCGTAGTCTGAGCCGTTGGCAAGATGCTGTTGAAAGTAAACTGCCTGTTAAGTTGGTGGGGACAACTGTATTTGCTCATCCACATTTTTCGTTGGCTAGTATTGTTCCTAATGCCAAAAAAGATGAAGAGAGCCTCTATTCGATTAATGCTTGTGAGATAGCCTATCTGTTTCCTTGTAACCGTCTTCTTGAGTCTGCCGAAGTGGTGCGCATTGAGGTGACGCGTGTTTACCTGTATAACGAAAAGGAGCGTCGATACGAGTATTTGGAGATTGATATGGCATCTCAGTTTTCTAAGAGAGTTGAAGGTCCTATGCGTCAGCCAATACAGAAAAAGTCTGCTGCTGCAGATGATGGTGAGATTCGTGAAGTAGCAGATGGCTCCTATGAGATCGACCAGGGGCATCTGGATGGTGTGTTAAACGATTTAGCACAGGTGGCCATGGATGCCCGGGCTGTGCCTTATATCGAAGGAGGCAAACAGGCCGGATTTAAAATTTTTTCTATCCGTCCTGGCTCTATTTTCGATAAGATTGGTTTGAAGAACGGTGATATTCTTGTGAGTGTCAACGGCAACCGGCTAGATAACCTAACGGTTGCCATGGGTCTACTGGAGCAGCTGCGTCGCAAAAAACACTTCACCGTTGATGTGAAACGGGGAGGAGCGACTCGCACGCTCGATTATGCGGTCAAGTAGAGCAAGGAGGGAATATTTAAACCATGCAACACAGGTGTGCTGGCAGTAGAGGGGCAACGCAATGAGCAAAAGCAGAATGTTGTGGATATGTGGGTGGGCAGTCCTGGCCTCGCACTTTGTTTGGGCAGGACAAACCTCTATACCGCAGCGACAAAAGGCAGCACCCTCATCGTTTCCCAATAGGCAGGCGCCATCAAAGCCACCGACGCCAACACAAAAGCCATCTGTGTCTGCGCCAAAATCGAAGCCCTCTCCTGTTGCTCAGCAAAAGGTGCAATTGAGTACTCAAGACACATTCCAGCAAGATGAGATTGCGCAAGCCGATCTACCTGTTTGTCAACCGGCGCAAGGTCTTTTTGCTTGGAATTTTAATAATGCCCCCATCATGGAGATGGTGAAGCAGATTAGCCGATTGGACTGTGCCGAGATGGTTTTTAGTGAGACGGTTAAAAGTATTTTGTCCAAACGTGTGTATGCTTGGACACAAGATCCGATCTCCTTGACAAAAGCGCGACGTATTTTCGAGCTGGCGCTTGAGTCCAATGGCCTGGTGCTCACCAGGGTGCCAACCTCAAGTAAAAATAGGCGTCGGCTCTATACCATTACCAAGCGGGATGATGCGACACGGCTGGCTAGCCCAGTATATGGTGACGATGATCGCTTGCCCACCGGCAAGCAGATGGTTACGACAGTACTAGAGCTCAAGCATCTGTCGGGTAGTACAGTGCGCTCAGCGATTCGATCGCTGCTTAGCCGGGCAGGTAGCATTCATTTGGTAGGAGATGGTTTTGTGGTGTTGGTTGATGGGGCAGCTAACATTCTACGCATTAAAGAGGTTTTAGCTGAAATCGATGTGCCCGGCGCTTCAGACCAGGCGCATGTTATTGAGCTCTCTTATGCAGAAGCAGAAGATGTGCAAAGAAAGCTGGAGCAGATTTTTGATGTCGATTCCGACCTCTCTCCATCTCGACGCGCAAACGCTCGCAGTAAAACAAAGAACAGCAGCGGTGACGACAGTGCTGGCGCCGATGATTTTAGCATCCAGAAAATCATTGCCGATGAGCGCACCAACCGCTTGATGGTTATTGCTTCAAACAAGGGATTTGAACGCATCAAGGAGGTTGTGGCAATGCTAGACAAACCCCCTGCCGATGGGTTTAGTCAAGATGAGATTCATGTCTATCATATTAAAAATGGCGACGCCAAAAACATTGCCCAGTCCCTTGAGAAAGTTGCTCGTGGTGGCAGATCAAGCAGCTCTAGACGTAGCAGTAGCTCTCGCAGTTCGGCAAAACCAGGCGAAGTGTTTGAAGGTGATGTGAATGTGTCGGCTGATGAAAGCACCAACTCTTTGATTATTGTAGCTAGCGCAAAGGATTATCGAGCCATTAAAGGAGTGATCCAAAGCCTAGACAAAAAAAGGCTGCAGGTGCATATCGAAGCGACCATTATGGATATTTCGCTAAACGATGGCAATGAGTTTGGTCTCAATGTGTTTGGTGGTTTTCCAATGCCTGGCGGTGGGTTCGGTATTGCAGGAAACTCCGGTGGTCAAGCGTTGGCAACAGGTACAGCCACCGCCTTGGCACAAGGCAATGATGCTGGTTCGGCTCTTGCATTGGGAAACTTTATTAGCACACTAGGTGTCATGGGCTCCTCTGTATCGGTACCCGGCACAAGTATTTCGGTGCCGTCGTTTGGAGCGGTGTTGCAAGCAGTACAAACCATGAACAATGTTGATGTTTTGGCAACGCCCACTGTCACTGTGCTAAACAACGAAAAGGCCGATATGTCTGTAGGAAGGCGTATTCCGGTATCAGAGGGTACCATTAGTTTAGGGGCTAGCAGTTCAGCATCGAGTTTAGGAATTCCCCTCAACCAAATTAACTATCAAGATGCCAAGTTGGAGTTGTTTGTCACACCTCATGTTAACGACGAAGGCAATGTACGCATGGAGATCGAGCAAAAAGTGACCGATGTTGGTGGTGATGTTCCTGTTGGTAAAGATGAGACACGACCCAGCTTTGATACCAAGTCGATCAAGACCATTGTTGTTTCCAAAGATCAACAAACGTTGGTTATAGGTGGCCTGATTAGTAGCAAAACAACCATTACAGAGGTCTGTAGCCCGAGCTTTTTATGCTCTGTTCCTTTGATTAACCTGTTACTGAAAAGCAAGAAAAAGAGGGTAGAAAAACGCAACCTGGTTTTGGTGTTGACCCCTTATGTCATTGAAAATGATGAAGATTATCAAAAACTGCTGCATCGCAAAATGCGTGAACGAGAGGAGTTCTCTCGCATGATGTTGGGCAGAAAGGCTGCTCCCTACAACCCCTACATTAGCTACGATGAAAAACTGGGTCCGCTACAAAGAACCTTGCAGCAGGTAGAAAACGAACTGCAGCGAGTTGAAAATGGTGGCCCCGGTACGAAAGACGAAACCATTATTCGAGATGGTGTTGAGCAGGCACCGCCTGAGCCACAGCAGCAGCCAGAGCAAGAGTCAGAGCCAGAAACCGATTCTGTTGTCCAAGAGGCGAACGAGAGACAGCAAGGTTTGCCTGTTGGTGCAGGTGAGCAGCCGCAGGAGAGTAGCAGTGACCAAACCTGAAGAGCATGATGCGCCAACTCAGACTGCGCCTGTGCAGCACGTTGAGCTGGTTGGCAAACCTCTTGGGGAGATTGTGCAGCAGCTATTTGGTGTTGATCAACAAAAGGTGTCGCAGGCCCTGCTGATTCAGGCCGAAAAGGGTGGATCCATTGGTGAAATTTTATTGGCACACAAGCAGCTGTCGCCAGCACAATTGGCACAAGCATTGGCAGCACAAGTTGGTTTTCCTTATCGTGAACAGATTGATTCAGAGTCTATTCCCGACGAGCTATTAAACGATTTACCTATCTCTTTTGCCAAGCACAATCGTATGATTCCTTTTGGCTTTTCGCCTCAGGGCCATGTGCAACTAGCATGCTGTGATCCGTTGCGTATTCAAGCGTGCGATGAATTGCGCATGCTATTTGGTCGAGAAATAGATGTTGAGGTAACCTCGCCAGAGCTGCTTGCATCGGTGATTAACAGCGCTTACGACCGTGCCATGCGACAAGCAGAAACCGCTGTAGCAGAGCTTGAAGAGGAATCCTCATCAGAGGGCATTGTTGGTGGTCTGGACGAAGAGGTTGTCGATCTGCTAGACATTGAGGGCGATGACGAGGCTCCCATTATTCGTCTGGTGAACTCCCTGCTCAGCCAGGCCAGCAAAGATGGTGCCAGCGATGTGCACATTGAGCCGTTTGAGCAAGATATGCTGGTGCGTTTTCGCATCGATGGTGTGCTGCATGAAATTATTAAACCGCCTAAGCGGTTTCAAAACTCTATTGTGAGCCGTGTCAAAATTATGGCCGGTCTCAACATTGCCGAAAAGCGACTGCCGCAAGATGGACGCATTCGTCTAAAGGTGGCTGGTAAAGATGTTGATATTCGTGTGTCAACAGTGCCAACCACCTATGGTGAGCGCATTGTTATGCGTATTCTTGACCGCTCTAGTGTCATGCGAGATCTAGGCAGCATCGGTTTTTCTCCAGAAAACCACAAGCTCATGAACAAACTCATTAAGTCTTCGCACGGCATTATTGCTGTAACAGGACCAACAGGTTCAGGAAAAACCTCAACACTGTATGCATGCCTCGCCAAAATTAACAAGCCAGATCTCAACATCTTAACCATTGAAGATCCGGTTGAGTATCAACTCAAAGGGGTTGGGCAGGTGCAGGTCAATCCCAAAATCGATTTGACATTTGTATCGGGTTTGCGCGCCTTTTTGCGCCAAGATCCCGACGTTATCATGGTTGGAGAGATTCGTGACAAAGAGACAGCAGAGATTGCCATACAGGCATCTTTAACCGGTCACCTGGTGTTTTCAACCCTGCACACCAACGATGCCCCCGGTGCCGTCACCCGTTTGGTCGATATGGGTGTTGAACCCTTCTTGGTATCAAGTTCACTCATTGCCGTTGTTGCTCAACGTTTGGTACGCACCATCTGTTCTCAATGCAAAGAGGCCTACGAGCCCACACAAGAGGAGCGCGAAGAGGTTGATCTATCACCACAAGATGCACCAACCTTTTGGCGCGGCAAAGGCTGCCTGCAGTGCCAACAAAGCGGTTACTCAGGCCGTATCGGTATTTACGAACTCATGTTAGTAAACGACGATATCCGCCAGCTGATTCTCAAGCGGTGCGACTCCTCTGCAGTTAAACACAAAGCCCGCCAGCTGGGCATGAATACCCTACGCGAAGATGGAGCCAACAAGGTCAAGCAGGGGCTAACAACAGTAGAGGAGGTAACCCGAGTCACCCGCGAAGAGGAGGAGCAGGCTGCTTGATTGTAATTCGATGCTGTTGCACTTGGGTCGCAGCTACAATCCCCACACCATAATCGACTGGCCATTGTCAATCTGCTCTTGCTTCACCCAAATGCGCTCATCCCACGACCTGCCCTTGCGACGATCAAAAAGAAGCAAGTACCCTTCAGTAGCTTTACAGCTGTCCATATAGGCCGACGTCTGTTGTAAACCCTGTTGCAGTGTACTGTCAAAACCATCCTTTTCGTGAATCAGTTTGAGCTCAAATACAATCCTTTGACACCACACACGCTGCTGCTGCGCAGGCTGTTGGCTTGTTGGGTTGCCCGCTGGGGAGTTTTGGGCAACGGCAGAGTCGCTGTGCACATGCCCGACAGATTGGGGCCACACCACCAGTAGGTCGGTTCGCCCTCGGCCTAGCGCATACTCGCGGTAAATGCTGCCACCACCGTTTATGACTCGCTGCTTGCCTGCGAACCAGAGGCCCCCCTCCTTGTAAAATTGGCTCTATCACCCGCCGTACCCGATCTTGTTGCAACTTATCCATGAGCTGATCCAGGTGCGTCTCGCGCCGCTGAATCAGCTGCTCTTTGGCTGTATTAATATCATCTACCGTGATGATCTTGCTGCGATCGCGGCCGGCTTTATTGCGAAAACAGACATCGTAGGCCAATGCATTGACCAACCAAGGCTGCCCCCTGCGTGAGCCCAAACACCCGCTCACATACACCCGCGGCAAACTGCTGCGCAGTCTCTTGTGTGTGCTGCCCATACAGCGTTGCAATATCCTCCTGCGAAAAATCACCCAGCCGCAGCGAGTCGGAGTTGATGTTAAACGGGCTCGCCTCCGACAGTACATGCTTGCCCTCCTCACCCAGCTCCATTTTGTAGTCACGCAAATGCCGCATGCCGCACAAGATCACGCTTTGCGGAAACGGCGCCATATCTCGAACACAGTAGCCGCCACGCAATTGCCGCAACACCGCAATAAGCGTGTTGCCAACCAAAGCATCAATTTCATCAATCAGCAAAACCAGTGGCTTGCTGTTGTGTTGACACCATTTGGTCAATAGGTTTCTCAAAGTGTTGGTCGCCTCTGCCACATCGAAAATTTTCTGCCAGTGCTGCGCCACAAATTCGTCTTGTAGCTGTGTCGATGCCGACATGGCCATTTCGTTGAGCAAAGAGCGAATACCTTTGTTCATATCTTGCCGCGCAGCCTGACCATACTCGGCCGACACATACAGGCAACGAAGCCGACCTTGTTGGTTGATATACCGGCTCAGCGCCTTCAAACAGGTCGTTTTACCCGTTTGCCGCGGCGCATGCACCAAAAAGTACTTCCTTTGGTCATTAAAAATTAGGCAAGAGCCTCCTACACCCGAAAGCGTAGGAGACCCCGAGCGTACTCCAGGAAGAGTACTAGCACGAGAGCCCGTCGACTCGCGTGCCTGTTTGAACTATATCAATTCATACACCGAAGAACAATGACAAAAATATTTTGTATCTCTTCTTTTATTCGCCCTTGATCGCAGTACCACGCGTTGCTAGCATCGATCTCATCATGATAAAAAAGATGCAACACAGTCGCCTGAGTCGATTGCAGTTCATGACAAGACATGCCGGCCAAATTTACCTAAACCAACAAAAAAATGT
>JBCCEX010000008.1:0-16581 GCA_039030035.1 Myxococcota bacterium | reverse complement strand
TGATCGCGCTGGATTTGAGGTGCGTGACGTACACCCAACCCACTACGGACGTATCTGCCCCATTGAGACCCCAGAGGGGCCCAACATTGGGTTGATTGCCTCTTTGTCGACCTATGCGCGGGTGAATGAGTATGGATTTGTTGAAACCCCCTATCGCAAAGTTAAAGAGGGGCGTGTTACAGAGGAGATCTGCTACTACTCAGCCTTGCAAGAGGAGAATGAGGTGATTGCCCAGGCCAATGCGAAGGTTGATGCAAAAACCGGTCTGTTTCAAGACAGCTTTGTGCAGGTGCGTAGAAACGGTGAGGCAACTTTGATGCGGCCTGATCAAATCACGCTGATGGATGTGTCTCCGGCGCAGCTGGTATCGATTGCTGCTGGTCTTATTCCCTTTTTGGAGCACGACGATGCCAACCGTGCGCTCATGGGTTCAAACATGCAGCGGCAGGCGGTGCCGTTGTTGCGATCGGTGTCGCCACTGGTGGGTACCGGCATGGAGGAGATTGTTGCGCGTGACTCTGGGGTATGCTGCCTGGCCGAACGCGACGGTGTGATTAGCTATGTAGATGCATCTCGCATTGTGGTGAAGGCCGATGTGCAAAAAAGCGATACGCAGGAGATTCAGGTAGATGTCTACCGTCTTGGTAAGCATAGGCGATCTAACCAAAGCACCTGTTTTAACCAAAAGCCGATTGTGCACGTGGGTGATCGGGTTTGCGCCGGCGATGTGTTGGCAGATGGCCCCTCTACCGCGCGCGGCGAATTGGCACTGGGCCAAAATGTGGTGGTGGCCTTTATGCCGTGGCAGGGTTACAACTTTGAGGACTCCATTTTGATTAGCGAGCGTCTGATCAAAGAGGACTCATACACCTCGATTCATATTGAGGAGTATGAGTGTTTGGCGCGTGATACCAAGCTGGGTCCTGAAGAGATCACGCCCGACGTGCCCAATGTCAACGAAGAGGCGATGCGCCACCTTGATGAGGCCGGTATTGTATGCGTGGGTGCACGGGTGCAAGGTGGCGATATTTTGGTGGGCAAAGTGACCCCCAAAGGGGAGACGCAGCTCTCGCCCGAAGAGAAATTACTCCGAGCGATTTTTGGTGAAAAATCGGGTGAGTTTCGCGATACCAGCTTGCGCATGCCAACCGGCTCTACCGGTACGGTGATATCTGCAGAGGTGTTCACCCGCAAAGGGCTAGAAAAAGACCAGCGTGCGCAGATGAACGAGGAGCAACAGCGCAATCAACTGCTGAAAAACGAAAAAGATGAGACGCGCATGATCTGTGCTTGGGGCCAAGAGCGCTTGCAGGAGCTGTTTGCAGGACACACCACAGCCAAGCAGGTGTCAGATACACAAGGCAAGGTCAGAGTTAAAAAAGGGGTAAAGCTTTCCAGCGATCTGCTCAAAGAGCTGCCTTGGGGCTGCTACAAAAATATTGTTGTCGATGATAAAAAGGTGTGTCAGCAGGCAAGCGACACAATTGAGGCGGTCACAACACATATGCAGCGTATTCGTAAAGAGTTTGGTGAACGCATTAAGAAGCTCTCCGAAGGGGATGAGCTGCCAACCGGTGTCACAAAAATGGTGAAGGTTTGTGTGGCAGTCAAACGCAAGTTGCAGCCTGGTGATAAAATGGCTGGTCGGCACGGAAACAAAGGTGTGGTCTCTCGTGTTTTGCCCGAAGAGGATATGCCCTATCTGCCCAATGGTACCCCTGTTGATATGGTGCTAAATCCTCTGGGTGTGCCTAGCCGTATGAACGTCGGCCAGGTGTTGGAGGTGCACTTAGGGTGGGCAGCTCGTGGATTGGGTTGGAAGCTAGAGCAGATGCTGCAAGAGCATACCGCTGCCACCAAGTTGCGCAAAGAGCTGGAGACTATCTATCCACAAAAGGCAAAAGAGATTCACAAGTTATCGGATACTGTGCTAAAGCAGCTTGCAGCTCGATTTGTTAAGGGTGTGCCAATGGCAACCCCGGTGTTTGATGGTGCTCATGAGAGCGAGATTGATGCGCTGTTAAAGCAGTCTGGTTTTGCTGTGAGCGGCCAGACCACTCTTGTTGATGGGCGTACCGGCAAAACATTTGATCGACAGGTTACAGTTGGGGTGATGTACATGTTGAAGCTGCATCACTTGGTTGATGAAAAGATTCACGCTCGTTCCATAGGGCCTTACTCCTTGGTTACACAGCAACCACTCGGAGGCAAGGCGCAGTTTGGTGGACAGCGTTTGGGAGAGATGGAGGTGTGGGCGCTGGAGGCTTATGGTGCAGCCTACGCTTTGCAGGAGTTTCTCACGGTGAAATCAGATGATGTGATTGGTCGTACGCGCATGTACGAAGCCATTGTCAAAGGGGAGCATGTCTTGGCTTCTGGTGTGCCAGAGTCATTTAATGTTCTGATGAAAGAGCTGCAGAGTTTGGCACTTGATGTTGAATTGCTAGAGGAGGTAGATCCCACCTGTACATAAAGTGGGTGGTATTGATGTGTGAGGTATAACAGCATATGAAGAGCATCTTTAATTTTTTTAGTAAGCAGCATGATCCACTTAGTTTTAATGCAATTCGCATTCAGTTAGCGGGCCCTGAGAAGATTCGCAAATGGTCTCGTGGCGAAGTAAAAAAGCCTGAAACCATTAACTACCGTACCTTTAAGCCAGAGCCCGACGGTCTTTTTTGTGAAAAGATCTTTGGTCCTGTCAAAAACTATGAGTGCCGCTGCGGTAAGTACAAACGGGTCAAGCACCGTGAAATTGTTTGCGAGAAATGTGGTGTTGAGGTCATTGAATCGCGCGTGCGTCGTGAGCGCCTGGCGCACATTCAGCTGGCAACCCCTGTTGCACACATATGGCTTCTCAAAAGTGTTCCTAGCCGGATTGGTGTGTTGTTGGACATGTCGCAAAAAGATCTCGAGAAGGTTCTATATTGCGAAACATATGTGCTGATTGACCCAGGCACCACTCCATTTAAGTCGGGACACCTGCTGACCGAAGAGCAATATGATCAGCTGCTTGATGAGCATGGTGAGGATGCATTTTGGGCCAGCATGGGGGCCGAAGCGGTTCGCGAGCTGTTGCGGCTGCTTGAAAAGGGTCCCGACAACGATGGTAACGGTATTGCGCAGCTGTCTAAAGAGCTACGTGAGCAGCTGTCGCAAACCAATTCGGAGGCAGTTCGCAAAAAGCTATCGCGCCGTTTGCGGGTGGTAGAGGCTTTTCGTGGCTCGACCAATAAAGCAGAGTGGATGTTGCTGGAGACAATTCCTGTTATTCCGCCCGACCTGCGTCCGTTGGTGCCGCTTGATGGTGGCCGGTTTGCTACGTCGGATCTCAACGATCTGTATCGTCGGGTGATCAACCGCAACAATCGACTCAAACGGCTGCAGGAGCTCAATGCTCCTGAGATCATTGTGCGCAACGAGAAGCGCATGCTGCAAGAGAGTGTCGATGCTCTGTTTGACAATGGGCGCCGCGGCAAGGTGATTACCGGCTCCAATAAACGTCCGTTGAAAAGTCTTAGCGACATGCTCAAGGGAAAATATGGTCGTTTTCGACAAAACCTGCTTGGTAAGCGCGTTGATTATTCGGGCCGTTCTGTGATTGTTGTGGGGCCAGAGCTTAAGCTACACCAGTGTGGTCTGCCCAAAAAGATGGCGCTTGAGCTCTTTAAGCCGTTTGTTTACAACAAGCTCGAAGAGAAGGGCTATGTGACAACCATTAAATCTGCCAAACGCATGGTCGAGCAGGAAAAACCCGAAGTGTGGGATGTGCTAGACGACATTATTCGTGAGCACCCTGTACTGCTGAACCGAGCGCCAACACTGCACCGGCTTGGTATGCAGGCATTTGAACCCAAACTGGTTGAGGGCAAAGCGATTCAGCTACACCCTCTGGTGTGTGCAGCATTTAACGCCGACTTTGATGGAGACATGATGGCTGTGCACCTGCCGCTGTCGATCGAAGCACAGCTGGAGGCTCGTGTGCTTATGATGAGCACCAATAATATTTTGTCGCCAGCTTCAGGAAGGCCCATTATTATCCCATCTCAAGATATTGTGTTGGGTGGTTACTACATGACACGCCAGCAGCCGTTTGTAAACGGTGAGGGGATGGCCTTTGCCAATGTACAAGAGGTGCGCACGGCGTACGATCAAGAGGCGGTCAGCCTGCATGCAGCCATTAAGTGCCGTGTGCAAGACAAACTCGAAGAGACAACAGTTGGGCGTGTCTTGCTATATGAGGTGGTGCCCGATGCTGTTTCATTTAGCAAAGTCAACAAGGTGATGGGTAAAAAAGAGTTGGCCGATCTGATTGACACCTGCTACCGCATTTATGGTCAAAAAGAGACTGTGTTGCTGGCAGACCGGTTGCGTACCATGGGGTATGAGCATGCCACCAAATCAGGTATTTCGATATCGATTAAAGACATGGTGATTCCCGATACCAAAAAGAGGGTACTTGCGCGCTGCAACAAAGAGGTAGAGGAGATCAGCAATCAGTATGTAGAGGGTCTTATTACCGATGGTGAGCGCTACAACAAGGTGATCGATATTTGGTCAAAGGCGGCTGAGGAGATCTCTGCAGCCATGATGGAGACCATCTCTACCGCTACAGTTACCTCTGCCGATGGCAAGAGGAGTAAAACAACCCCTTCGTTTAATTCGCTGTATGTGATGGCCGACTCCGGCGCACGAGGTGCACCGCAGCAGATCAAGCAGCTTGCTGGTATGAGAGGATTGATGGCCAAGCCCTCTGGCGAGATTATTGAAACGCCGATTACAGCTAACTTTCGTGAGGGCTTGAATGTGCTGCAGTACTTCAACTCCACGCACGGAGCGCGTAAAGGTTTGGCCGATACCGCTTTGAAAACAGCCAACTCTGGTTATTTGACCCGTCGTTTGGTTGATGTGGCACAAGATTCGATTGTGACAGAGTTTGATTGTGAAACACTCGACGGCATTGAGGTGACCGCGCTGGTGGAGGGAAATGACATCATCGAGAGTGTTGGTGAGCGTATTTTGGGCCGTGTAGCGCTCGACGACGTGATGGATCCGGTCAGTGGCGAGGTGATTGTGCCAGCCGGTGAGGAGATCAATGAAAAGTTGGTGGAGTCGATTGAGGATGCCGGTATCTCGCGTGTGCGTATTCGATCGGTGTTAACCTGCCAAACGCGTCGCGGTATTTGCGCCAAATGCTATGGTCGTGATCTGTCGCGTGGTCACATTGTGAGTGTTGGAGAGGCGGTTGGTGTGATTGCGGCGCAATCAATTGGTGAGCCTGGAACCCAGCTGACCATGCAGACGTTTCACATCGGTGGAATTGCTTCGGGCTCTGCACGTCAGTCATCTCACGTATGCCGTAGCAAAGGAAGGGTGGTGTTTGATAATCTGCAGATCGTCAAGTGTTGCGATGGGCAGCTGGTAGCCATGAACCGTCAAGGAACCATCAAAATCATCGATGAGAGTGGTCGTGAGCGAGAGTCTTACCCTGCCACGTATGGTGCATTTGTTAAGGTACAAGAGAACACATGGGTTGAGCCTGGTACAACTTTGGTACAGTGGGATCCCTACTCGGTACCTATTTTAACCGAGGTGGGCGGTACCGTTGCCTTTGGCGATTTGGAAGAGGGGGTTACCGTTTCTGAGCAGGTTGATGAGGCAACAGGTCTGTCTCACAGTGTTGTTATTGAGAGCAAAGATCCCAACGCCAAGCCGCAAATCACCGTTTTGGGAGAAGATGGCAAGCCTGCTGCATTAAAATCTGCCGCTGGTACCGCCTCTTACCTATTGCCGGTAGGGGCAGTGGTTGTTGTGCGAGATGGTCAGCAGATAGCTCCTGGTGATGTGTTGGCAAAGGTTAACCGGGAGATGGCTCGAACCAAAGATATTACCGGTGGTTTGCCCCGTGTTGTGGAGCTGTTTGAGGCGCGTCGTCCAAAAGATCATGCAGTGATTTCTGAAATCACCGGCACCATCTCCTTTGGTAAAGATGTCAAAGGCAAACGCTGTGTACGCGTCACGCCCGAGGTGGGAGAGACACGGGAGTATTTGATTCCAAAAGGCAAGTACATTCGGGTGCGTGACAATGATTTTGTTCGCGCTGGCGAGCCACTCATGGATGGTTCGGTAGATCCGCACGATATTTTGATGGTGTCGGGTGAGAAGGCGCTGGCCAAATATCTGGTTGAGGGGATTCAAGAGGTGTATCATCTACAGGGTGTGCGTATTAACGATAAGCACATTGAGACTATTGTGCGACAGATGCTATTTCGGGTTTGTATTAAAGACTGTGGTGACACCTCGTTTTTGGTCAACGATCAGGTAGAGAAGCAGGCCTTTGAAGAGGAGAACGAAAAGGTGCTTGCCAAAGGGGGACGTCCAGCAATTGCTGAACCGTTGCTGCTGGGGATTACACGTGCTTCGTTGTCGACGCAGTCGTTTATTTAAGGCGCTTCGTTCCAAGAGACCACCAAGGTGTTAACAGATGCAGCTGTGGCCAGCAAGGTTGACTACTTGCGCGGACTTAAAGAGAATGTGATCATGGGTCGTTTGATTCCTGCAGGAACAGGATTGCCAAATTATCAGTACCTGAATGTTGAGGTTGAGGAGTCTGGTGTTTACGAGCAGGCTGGTTTGATGGAAAACATTCCGGTGGAGTTGTACGAAGGAGTTTAACGGTAACGTAACGGTATGGTCACTGTCGCGGTAGGTATTAATAGGTGGTATAAATGGGTAAGGAGTTAAAAGTGATAGAGGATCGTTCTAACAACAGCAAACAGATGGTGATGCCAGATGAGTCTGTCTCTTTTGCGCAACTGCTAGATGAGTATTGCGGCACCAATCATGTTGTGGGGGGGAGTGTTATTCCTGCTCATGTTTTGTCTGTTAACAAAGATTTTGTTCTTGTCGATGTCAAGTATAAGTCAGAGGGTTTGATTCCAACAGGCCAATTTCCTACTGATGAAAACGGTAAACCCAGTGTGCATGAGGGGGATTGTGTCGATGTGTTTGTTGAGGCTTGTGAAGATGATTCCGGCCACATTGTATTGAGCAAAGAGAAAGCCGACCACATGAAGGCCTGCGAAGAGCTGGCTCAAGCACATGAGCAAGAGACAGAGGTAGAGGGCACAGTGGTTGGGCGTGTGCGAGGTGGCTTACAAATTGATGTGGGTGTGCCTGCATTTTTGCCAGCCAGCCATCTAGATGTTCGTCCGGTGCGCAATTTAGATGATTTTATTGGTCAGCGTCTGCCGTTTCGTGTGGTGAAATTTAACCGCAAGCGCGGCAATGTTGTGTTGAGTCGCCGTTTGCTGCTTGAAAAAGATCGTGCCAGCAAAAAGAGAGAGACGCTGGCAACCCTACAAGAGGGGGCTGTATTAGAGGGCATTGTGAAAAATGTAACAGAATACGGCGCCTTTATTGACTTGGGTGGTATCGACGGGCTGTTACATGTCACCGATATGAGCTGGGGGCGTGTGCAAGACCCGAATACCCTGTTTTGCATTGGCGATACAATTAGGGTTAAGGTGCTTAGCTACGACCAAGAGCGCGAAAAGATCTCCTTGGGGGTCAAGCAGATCGAGGGTGATCCTTGGGATAATGCCTTTGAGCGTTTCCCAGTGGGCAAACGGGTTTGTGGCAAGGTGGTCTCCTTAATAGAGTATGGTGCGTTTATTGAGCTATCTCCTGGAATAGAGGGGTTGATTCATGTGTCGGAAATGTCTTGGAGCAAGCGCGTTAAGCACCCATCACAATTGGTGCAGATTGGCGATGAGGTCGAAGCAGTTGTGCTGGATGTTGATCGTGGCCACCGCCGTATCTCTTTGGGCATGAAGCAGGCCACCCCCAACCCATGGGAGCTGTTTATTCAAAAATACCCCATTGGTACAGTGATTAAGGGGCAGGTGAGCAGCGTCAAAGAGTTTGGGATTTTCATCGGTATTGAAGAGGGTATTGATGGTTTGGTGCATGTGAGTGATCTATCGTGGACCAAACATGTCAAACACCCCAGCGAGCTCTTTAAAGAGGGCGATGAAGTTGAGGCTGTTGTATTAAATGTCGATCCGCAAGAGAAGCGTTTTGCCTTGGGCATTAAGCAGCTCACAGAGGATCCATGGAGCAGTCTAGCCGAAAGATACCCAAGAGGATCACAGTTGAAGGGCAAGGTCACCAAGGTGATAGATTTTGGAGCATTTATCGAAATCGAGCCTGGCATTGAGGGGCTGTGCCATGTTTCTGAGTTTGCGCGAGATCGCGTGGAGGATCCCCACGCCTTTTTAAAGCAGGGGGATGAGGTTGAGGTGATGGTGATTGATGTTGATACCAAAGAGCGCCAGATTGGCTTGTCGATTCGAGCTGTTGAGGCAGCAAAAGAGGGTCTTGATTATCGCGCTTACCTGGCTGATCACAGCAGTAGCAGCAGCTCGAAATCTCAAAAAACCGGCATGGGTACTTTAGGAGAGGCGCTCAAGGATAAACTGGGCGATGAATCGGTACGAGCCACACAGAAAGATTCTAAAGATTTAGAAGAATCCTAGAGTATGTGACGACGCATTCAAATGCCGCATCACAGCGGCACTGCACCTCTACAAAAAAAGCAGGCGTTTTAGCTAGGCAAACCTTAAGCGTCTCCTTTTTTACCGCGGTTTCGCGTGCTTTTGGCCTTATACGAGACACAATGATTGTGCATGCGTTTGGTGCCAGTGGCATTACAGATGCATTTTTGGTTGCATTCACCATTCCCAATGTCATGCGGCGTTTGGTAGCCGAGGGTGCCTTAACAGTGGCCATGGTACCTATTTATACGCAGGTGTTGCAGCAGCAGGGAGTGCAGGCTGCCAAGCGATTTTTTGCCGCTGTTGTTGGGTTGTTGATCGGCAGTTTATCGGTTTTTGTGCTTGTTAGCATGCTGTTTGCCAAACAGTGGGTTTATATTTTTGCCGCTGGTTTTGCGCGCAATCCCGACAAGCTGCTGCTCACAACCCAACTTACACGCTGGCTGTTCCCCTATGTGCTGCTGATTAGTCTTGTGGCTTTGTTTATGGGGGTACTCAACTCGCACAAGCATTTTGCGGCACCGGCTGCGGCTCCTATTTTGCTCAATGTGTGCATGATTGTCGCTTGTGCATACAGCCGCAATATTTATGTTCTTGCAGCAGGAGTTTTGGTGGGCGGTGTGCTACAACTGCTGTTGCAGCTGCCCTTTTTAGCACAAAAGCAGCTGCTGATTGCCCCGTCGACCCATTGGCAGATGCAGCCCGTGAAGCGTTTGGCGCGCATGCTGCTGCCTGCTTTGCTGGGCGTGGCCACCTACCAACTCAATATTATTGTACTGCGGCAGCTGGCCAGCACACTGCCTGATGGCTACGTTAGCTACTACTACTTTGCCGATCGACTCACACAGCTGGCCCTAGGCGTATTTGCTACCGCTGTGGCCACTGCCTGTCTGCCTGCCATGAGCAAAGAGACCAGCCGGCAAGACACACAACAGCTATTTGCCACCTGGCTGGCTTCGTGTCAACTCACCCACTTTATTGTACTGCCCGCCTGTTTTGCCTTGGCTGTGCTGGCGCAGCCCATTGTTTCTGTGCTGTATGGCCACGGATCTTTTGGTCAGCAAGATATTATCACCACAGCAGCAGCCACAGTTGCATTTGCCCCCGGTCTTGTTGCCGCCTCCCTGGCGCAGGTAACGGTGCAGGCCTTTTATGCTTGCCAAGATATGCGCACTCCGGTTGCTATTAGCATGGTGTGCATGCTGGCCAATCTGCTGTTTGGTTGGCTACTGCTTGGCTATGGCGTTGCCGGTTTGGCAGCGGCTGTTAGCCTATCGGCCTGGCTGCGCCTTTTGCTATTGCTGATTTTTTTGCGCAAAAAAATGCCACAGCTTCGTTTTGCTGTATGCATTGCTTTGTTGCTGCGCCCACTGCTGCCCGCCTGCATTGCTATTTTGCTAGCCTGGCAGGTGGCCTCACTGGGCAACTGGCCGCTGGGCACCTGCTGGCACAACATTGTGGTATTGGTTGCCATGGTTGCTGTAGGGGCAGGCAGTCATTTTGCGATTGCCCACGTTGCCGGTTTTTCAGAGATGCGCTGGATTCGACAGGCACTGTTTTAATGCTTGCTGCGCCTGCGTGACATCACAAAAAGGTTTGCTCACATCCCCCCATAGCTGTGTCTGTTCGTGGCCTTTACCGGCAATCACAACAATATCTTGCGAGCGGGCCATAGCGATTGCTTGTGCAATGGCTTGAGCGCGATCTCCTACGACATGATATTCAGCGCCATTGTGCATACCGACGGCGATCTGTTGCAAAATTTGCATCGGCTCTTCGTGGCGAGGATTGTCGTGGGCCAACAGTGTCACGTGTGCTTTTTGTGCAGCAATGCCACCCATGATGGGCCGCTTGGCAGCATCGCGCTGGCCACCACAGCCAAATACCAAAATAAGGCGACCACCTTGGGGCAGTGCCTGCAAACCGGCATCTAGCAAAGATGCAAGAGCATGAGGTGTATGGGCGTAGTCAACCAGCACCAAAGGTTGTGACGGTGTGCGTTTGCCGTTGGCATTGGCAATCTGCATGCGGCCAGGCAGCGCTTGTGCACAACATAGCCCCTGGGCAATCGCATCTGCCGGCAGCTGCAACGCCCACGCACAAGCGGCAGCACACAGCATGTTGTCTACAGATGGTTTGCCCCACAACACAGCACTATGAACATGTCGTGTCTCATGCTGCAGCTGCATACGCAAACGGATGCCATCTAAACTGCAATCGATTTGGTCGGCCCATACATCAGCTCGCGCATTGTACCCCCATGTTGTAACGCTCAATTGTCTCTGCTTCGCCTGCTGTACAAAAGCATGATCCAACGGCAGCACAGCAGGCTGGCCTACCGCCAAAAGCTGCGTAAAGAGCCGCTGCTTTGCTGCAACATACTGCCGCATATCACCATGAAAATCGAGATGATCTTGGGTAATATTGGTGAGAGCACCCAACGCCAATTGAATGCCATCTGCCCGCTGCAGCGCCAGTGCATGTGAAGAGATCTCCATGCATACATGTGAATACCCCTGCTGCTGCAGCATGGCCAGCTGCGCACTCAGCTGCTCTGGTGTGGCTGTTGTGTATGAGGTAGACTGCAGCTGCCCAGGTTTGCCAACCCCCAGCGTGCCCAATACAGCCGGCTGCACCCCTGCCATTTGCAAAATGGTTGCCAACAGATGGGTTACAGATGTCTTGCCGTTGGTGCCCGTCACCGCGCACAGCTGCATGTGCTGTGACGCATAGCCATGCCAAGCCTCTGCCAGCTGTGCAAGCGCCAAACGGGGGTGTGCCACCACAAAAACGGCTGTATCTGCTGCTGCAGCAACCGATGCCGCATCACGCACAAACAGTGCCACAGCACGCTTGTTGCACACCTGCTGCACAAACGCATGGCCATCTTGCGACTGCTTAGTAGCCCCAGCACATGCCACAAAGATCCATCCTGGCGCAACACGGCGAGAGTCTTGTGTCACACCCAAAACAGGGCGCTGTAAGCAGTCTGCATGGCCATGCACCATCTGCCACGGTTGTGTGACACAGCGCAACAGCTCGCCTAACGGTATCGATGCCATCGTAGTCATAGAGTAGCAAAATTGCGGCATCTGCCCTAGAGCATGTCATGACAAAATGTTACACGGCACAGCCAAGCATCAGATTTGCACATTTCGCGTTTATGAATTATTTTTTATATAAAATAAACACAAAGGCTTGCCCAGGCGTGCTGTGGTAACCTATACTGAAGTATAGGGACACCATGGCAAGCAACAGGAGATCATCATGGCAGGAATGGCAAGGTTAAGCGTTATTGGTAATTTAGGGCACGATCCAGAGGTGCGGTACAGTCAATCGGGAACAGCGATGTCAAGTTTGCGCATTGCAGTTACCGAGCGTCGTCGTGAGGGGGACAACTGGAATGACCACACACAGTGGATTACAGTTATCTGCTTTGGCAAAACAGCAGAACGGGCAGCCGAATATCTCAAAAAGGGCCGCCAAGTGTACGCAGAGGGCCGTTTTCAAAGCAGCACCTGGGAAGATCGCGAAGGCAAAACCCGCTTTAGTCCAGAGCTAGTTGCCACGCAGCTGCTCTTTTTGAGTTCGCCAAGAGAGGCTGAATCAAATATGGTTGCCCAGGATGAGCAGCCTACACCGGCAGCACCGGCGGCCAGCAGCGAAACCAGCAATCCGGTACCAGCAAGCAATCCATCGGCTGGTGGAGGATTTGTTGAAGAAGATGACGTACCCTTTTAGCGGCTGCCAACTGCCGTTTTAGTGGCAATCGGGCTGCTGTTTTGTGTTGGCTTGCCCCTGTTGTAGATTGCTGGCTTGCTGCTCGAGTTGGCGCAGCTGTTTGCTTGAGTGTCGCATCAACCATAGCAACAAGAGGGTAGCAAATAGCCCCAACAGCTGCAGCGCAAGCTTGGCAGGAGTGTGCTGCTGCTGTTGTGCCAGCGCTTGCAGCAGCGTTCCGGCTACAGATCCCATGTGAATATACAGCAAACTCGGCAGCAGCGTGCCCAGCAAAGAGCCCAGTAAAAATGTTGCTAGCGGCAGCGAGGTGATCGACAAGCTGTAGTTGACAGCACCAAAGGGCAAAAATACAGCCAACCGCAGCAAAATAACCATCTGCAAACCGTTTTGTTCAATGGACTGTTGCAACACCTTCAGCCAGCGCGACTGACCAAAGTGGCGACGCACAAAGTGATGCAGTAGTTTACGGCCAAGCACAAAAGCGATGCCCGATCCCAAACTGCTGCCCAACAGCACCACCAGCAGCCCCGGCAAACCATACACAGCTCCTGTCAGCAGTGTGAGAGCAGAGGCAGGTACAATCAGCATTGTGCCCACTGCGTAGCAGCAGATAAACAGCAGCACCCCCTCAACCGAATGGGCGTGCTGTGTCAACCACTGCAGCCAGTCTTGCATCACACCCATGTTTTAACTGCTGCCAACAGACACCTTCACTGCAATTTGTGTACAACGTACCTATCTTTATTTTACAGTGCCAGCAGCTGTCTGGCCACCGCATCGGCAAATAGAGCACCTCGATGTGTCAGATACCAACGACCGTTGCGCTGCTGTAGCCATCCACGCTGCTGCTGCTGCTGCAAGGTGTGTTGCAGCGCAGCAGGCACAGGGCTGTGGTGCCGCCGACTAAGCGCGGCTGGATCAATCCCCGCTTGCAAATTGCGCACACCAAAGGCGAGCGATTCACGCAATGCATGTGCAGGCTCAAGTCTCTCTTGCACAGCAGGCGCATGTGCTGGATTGGCCCACCACTGCTTGAGCGTGGCACGGGTGTGGTGCCGATAGATACTGCCATTTTGCTGCAGCAGCATCGAGTGCGCTGCGGGGCCCAGCCCCAAATACTGCCCCCCCGCCCAATGCAACCGATTGTGCACACTGGCACACTGTGGCTGACAAAAGCTAGACACCTCATACTGCTCATAGCCAGCCGTATGCACAAGCCACTGCTGTATGGCGCAATAGACATCGGCCTGCGCATCGGCATCGATGTTTGGATAACGCCCCAGCGTAATCAGACGCTGCAACGGCGTGTTGGGCTCCACTGTAAGCAGATAGACACTCACATGCTGCACCCCCTGCTGCGCTGCCCATAGCATTTGCTGCTTGCAAGCGT
The DNA here is from genome assembly GCA_039030035.1 of Myxococcota bacterium. Lineage (GTDB taxonomy): Bacteria > Myxococcota > UBA727 > UBA727 > JABDBI01 > JBCCEX01. The sequence continues at coordinate 2,895 of JBCCEX010000008.1, read as the reverse complement.
CTACACTCTCTTTGGGCACGCCCACAATCCAATCTACCGATACACAAAACCCCAACTGCAACGCCCATTCAATAGCCTGTTGCGCCTGTTTGGCCGTATGTTTGCGCCCCAAAAAACGCAAAATCTGCTGCTGCAAACTCTGCACCCCCAAACTCAGCCGCGTGACCCCCGCCTGTCGCCACTGCTGCAGCAGCTGCAAAGAGATATCTTCTGGATTGGCCTCTAGCGTTACCTCTGCATGCGCAGCCAAACAGCCACGCTCCCCAATACCCGCTACAATCTGCTGTAGCTGCTTGGCAGGCAACAAACTGGGTGTGCCCCCACCAAAATACAGACTCACAGCAGCCCGCTGCGGCCAGCGCCCTCGCCACGCATGCCATTGTTGCAAAATCCGCTCAGCAAAGCCCTGTTGTGCCCGACTCACCTCAAAGTAAAAATCGCAGTAAACACAGCGCCGCCGACACCAGGGTACATGCACATAAACGCCCCAAGACTCTTGCATATCTCCACAATATTACGCTTGTTTTTACCAGAACAAAACGGTTCAACTGCAGATCGTGTTACTTGATGTTAAGGCACCACAAGAGCACCCTGCCCAAAAAATTTCTGCAGATTGTTTTGCAGGCTTGTCTCTTTGTTGTCGTTGTGCACCTCTTCTAACTCATTTCCCAGGTTTTGTAAGAAAACAGTTATAACACCGCTGTCTTCACTCAGCTCATTAAGATCACCAATACTCAAGTCGCTCATGCCACCATTCTTATTCATATGAACAGCAGCATCCATCATGCTAGCTGCATTGTCTCCCACAGGAGCATCGGCCCTTATAATAGCTACATAATCCGACAACGGTGATGTTGGGTTCAGACCATTTAAAATAAGTCGATCTTCTTGCAAATCGAAATCTGTTACAACATGAAACAGTTTTGCATGTTGCTGTGCGATGTTTGTTTCGACCATAAAGTCATCTTGCCCAGCCCCACCGGTGAGTGCTCTTTGGGAAAATCCAGTAGCCAGCAAATCGTTGTCAGCCCCACCTTGCAAATGGCGTGTAGCGCTAATGAGGCGTCCGCTTATTCTGCTAAAACTATTTTTCCATGCCACCACGAGTTCGCCGTTGGTCAATGTGGCGATACTAGATGATTTGTTCAGCCCTTGCGTTAGGTTTACCATAAATTCATTGCCGACAGGTTGATTTGTGTTGTCAAATACTTGCGCTTTTACAGCGTTGATTGAATTCCAGGTGACAACATAGCCGCCATTGGGCAGCGAAGATATAGCAGGCTCATCTTGATACTCAAGAGTGCGGGAATTGACCTGGAATTCATCTGAGAAAGAGCCGTTTTTATACAGATATCGTCGCCCCAATACGTCTGTACTGTTGTCACCATTAGGGCTTTGCCATGCTACCATAAAATCGCCATTGGGTAGTGCAGCCAATCCAACGCCAAATCCAGGCAGGGCAGCGTTGCTAACTTGTGTGTTGACTGTCTGGCTTACTGTAAAACAACCTTCTCGGTTACATAGTCGGTAGTAGACGTTTCTGTTAGCAAAAACATCTGATGCATCTGTTGTTTCCCAAGCCACTACAAAGCGGCCATCTTCGCCTTGTTGATTGCGCAGAGCAGCTGCTTCAAGAGTTTGAACCGCTATGCCAGATTGGTTGTATATCTCGAATACATCATCAGGTTGGTAGAGACCTGTATCACTGTTTTTTGTCAATAAACGCCCATATGCTCTCCAGTTCGATTCCCCACCAGGGTTAGAAGACTGCGAAGATCGCCAAACCACTACAAAATCATGATCGGATAGAACGGCTACTTTGGCAGACAGGTACCTGCCGGTTGCATCGTTGCTAACTTCGATGTCTTGTGGCATATTGCTGTCTGTATTTAAGGGATTGCCCGCAATATCGAACAGCTGCGCGAACACTTTATTGTCGAGGGGATTAGCAGATTGCCAAACCACTACAAAGTTACCATTAGCAAATGTAGCTACTGCAGGAGAATATTGACTAATGTTTGTGTTTGTATTGACGACGATTGGGGTTGGGTCCTGTGTAGCATTCTTATATATAGGTTCCCCTTTTGCAGTGTATCGCTGCGCATATATTTGATATATGTAATCGTTTGATACATATACTGGGGCTGACCATACCGCTACAAATTCGCCGTCAGGCAATGCAGCCACTTGAGGTTGTTCAATGGGCGGGGTGAACAAGCTATTATCCACAGAGTCTATGAGGAACTGCTGTGAGTCTTCGGTGACAATGGTAATAGGCATAAAAGCGCTGCTGTTATTGCCGAGTGTATCGGTGACTGTGTATGTCATGCCTTTGTGAGCCACACCTGTTGTGCTATCGGTATCAATTATCAATTGGTAACGTCCATTGCTCGTCACGCTGCTAACAATGCTGTCACTAGATTGCACAGTATAGGTGAGTGCGGCACCTTCTGGGTCGGTTGCGTGCAGAAATCCGGTCAGGAAACGGGTGCCCCCCAAAGCGGTGGCCACCACTTTTTTGAAGGTTTGCACAACGGGCGGTTGGTTAAGGATACAGGTGTTGGTGCAGCGGTTGTGTGGGTTGTTGTCACCATCGTCACACTGCTCACCGGTGTCGACCTTGCCGTTGCCGCAAACTGTAGCCAGCTGTTTGACTATTTTGACAATGGTTGGTGGTGTGCCGATGTCTACTGGTGTGGCAGTTGTGTTGGGCTGTGTGTTTGTTGGCTGCGCGGTGATTGTGGGTTGTGCTGCCGCTGTGTTGTTTGCAGCGGTATTGGTTGCCGCGGCCAGTTCACCAGATGTGCCAGCGTTGCTGTTTTCTGTGTTGTCGCAACCCATTATAATACAAATAATGCAGCATATATAGATTGGTTTATATCTCATTGTAAATCC